>JARFQK010000224.1 GCA_029287815.1 Gammaproteobacteria bacterium | reverse complement strand
GATCCATGGGCATCACCAAACCCAGGACAGAGGAGTGACGTTCCACCGGTGTTGTTAATCCGATTCTTGGCAGTGCAATGATCAGGGAACAGGGTGAGTTAACGCAGAGGTCGCGGAGACGCAGAGGGTACAGAGCCCTCTGCGTCTCCGCGATCTCCGCGTTCTACTGAGGCTTATCAGGGCAATGTCACAAAAGTGGCGAAGCCAGCCGCGCAATCTTTGAGGCCACTCGGAACGGCAGTGGCTTATTGCTGTAATGTTCGCGCAAAACCAGCGAGCTATTGCTCAGATCCTCCGCCAACATCGCAGCCACTTGCGCGATAAAGGCTGCGTCTGCAATTAGCGCGGTCGCCTCGAAGTTCAAATAGAGTGAGCGGTTGTCCAGGTTGACCGTGCCAATGCCGGCGACGGTATCATCGACCAGGATGATTTTCTGATGCATGAAGCGGTCCCTGTAGCGATAGAGGCGCACGCCGCTGTTCAACATGTCGTCGTAATAGGTGAAGGAAGCAAATTCCACGAAGCGTTGGTCGGCCTTGTCCGGCAGGATGATGCGTACGTCCACGCCCCGGCGGGCTGCTGCCTGCAGAGCTACGACCATCGCGTCATCCGGCACGAAATACGGACTGGTGATCCAGAGCCGAGTCCGTGCCTGGCTTATTAACGTCAGATACAGGATCCCGCAGTTGCGGACAGCATGAGCCGGTCCCGTATTCACGATTGCGACAGCCTGATCTGAGTTCTCGGCATGTTTGATCGGTGCTTCGAGCTGTACAATCTCTTGGGTGGCCCAGTACCAGTCCTTCAGAAACGTGAACTCAATGTGCTGGGCGGCGGGGCCATCGATCTTCAGATGGGTGTCACGATATCTCAGGTACTCCTCACCAAGGTTGTGGCCACCGATAAACCCAGTTTGGCCGTCGACGATCAACAGCTTGCGGTGGTTGCGGAAATTGATCTGGAAGCGGTTGCTGCGCCCTTTGGTGGTTTTGAACCCGGAAATCGCAATACCAGCGTCTCGCATCTGATCGAGATAGGATTGCGGCAAATTGATGCTGCCGATTTCGTCGTATAGAAACTGCACGCGTACGCCCTTGCGCGCCTGGTCAATCAAGGCCTGGCGCAGGCGGCGCCCAACAACATCATCGCGCACAATATAAAACTGTACGAGTACGTAGTCGTTCGCTGATTCTATGGCGTTGATCATTGCATCATAGGTCGCTGCACCATCGATCAGCAATTCAACACGGTTGGCACGCAAAAACGCAATGCCGGTCAGGTTCTTGCACAATGCCTCGACGGCGTCGAGGCCCGGTTGCGGTTCGGCCGCGACTGCGTTCATGCGCTGTATCCATTCGCGTACTCGCGAGCCGACGCTTGCTTCGGCCTTGCGCAGTGCCTCGGTGTAGCCGAGAAAACGAGTACGACCGAAGACAGCGTATAGCGGCACAGTAATCAGCGGCATCGTGATCAACGCGATAAACCAGGCGATAGTGCCCTGTGACGAACGCGGCTGCATCACTACGTGCGTTGCCAGAAAGATCCCGGTAATCTCCGCGATGACGAGGACGCTGCCGATCAGTGTGATGCTCTGTACGTCTGCCATATGACCCTATAATTTTTTGGGCTAGCTAGCGAAGATCAGTGCTGCGAACAGCAAAGAGAGGAAGGACTTTTTCATGACTTATGGCTAGTTTTTTTATTGTTTATTTCGAGACTGGCGAATTTCAAGGCATCCATGCAGGCCTTGTCGGTTGCGTTTTCGGCGCGGATCACGCGGGCGAAACCGAGCGACCTTGCCAGGGTCAAGGCGCGCGTTCCTGGCACCACCAAGACCCTGCGGATCAGAATGTCCTTATCCTCGGCCATATCATACAGGTTCTGCAGGCCCTCATTGCTGCTGGTGGTAATAACGTCCGCTTGCTGTAACAAGTCATTGAGTGATGATGTGTCTGAAGGCGCAGAACGCCTATACATGTTCGCATAGAAGATTTCGGCGCCGCGTTTTTGCAGCGTGTCTCCCAGTAACTGCCTGCCACCTTCGCCACGAAAGATCACAATCTTCTTCCCCGAAATCTGCTTCGTCTGGAATCCTGGATGTCTGAGCAGGCTTTCACTGTCATGGCCTTCGGGCTGAATTGCCAGATTCAGGCCGGCGGATGTGAGCGAAAGTGCGGTTTTGCTTCCGATAGCGGCCAGTTTCAGCTTCGGGGGTAATGCCGGCAGCAAACCCAGGGTTTCCTCAACCGCTGTCGGGCTGATGAATATTGCAATATCGAAGTCCGTGAGGTGGGCGCGAATGAAATCGCGGCTTCGAGTATCTGCCGGCTCGCTTATTTCGATCGCGGCAAAATGCTGGGCGTTCCCTCCGGCATTAGCAATCAGTCGACAAAGACCGTCGGCCCGCGATGTTGGCCGAGTGACCAAGATGGTCAGACCGCTTAGAGGTTTTGCTGACGGATTCATACAACTGATACCCACCGATGGCACATTATGCGACTATTCTATACGCCAGTGGCCCGCTTTTCTCACCAGGATCACGAGAGCAGGTGCAGGCTAGAGGGCTCGTCCCTCTGCTGAGAAATGCACGCTAAGGTTCACAGCGCCTCCTGTAAAAGCGGCTTTAGCCGCGAATTTCCTCCAGTGTCGCGGATCGTTCGCGGCTGAAGCCACTCCTACAGGGTGAGTGCATCTGCTGCGACAGTCGGCAGCCGGAGCGATCAGAGGCTCAGGTTTTTTAGCTTCTTGCGAATCGAAGGCAAGTGTCGTCGGCTTATTTCAAGGATATCGTCAGTGTCACTCAGTACGATACATTGGTGGCCGGTATCGTTCTTCGTCAAACCGGCAATATGGTTCTCCGAGACCAGCGCATTGCGGTGTATCCGCACGAAGCGGTGATTGAACTCCTGTTCGAGTGCCTTCAATGATTCCTCTATCAAATACTCGTGGTCATCCGTTTTCAGCGTGACATATTTCTGATCCGCTTTGAAATAGATGATGTCCTCCAACGGTACCAGCTCCAGTGAACCGCGGCATTTTACGCAGATCTTACTGCGCGACACATCCTCATCCGCGTTGCGCAGCCGCTGGATTTGCGCCCGGGTCAATCGTTTCGCGGCCTCGATCGCAGTCGCCAGGCTATCCCTTTTTACAGGTTTTAACAGGTAATCAACAGCATGGGTACGGAAAGCCTTCAGGGCATGATCGCTGTACGCGGTCGTAAAGATGATGGCGGGTGGATTATCCATCTGATTGATATAACCCGCTGCTTCCAGTCCATCCATGCCAGGCATGCGGATGTCCATCAGTACGAGATCAGGATTGGAATTCATGGTTTGTTGCAATGCCTGCTCGCCGCTGCAGGCTTCGCCTACAACTTGCTCGCCCAGGCCGCTCAACATGTGGCGCAGTCGCTGGCGCGCCAGCTGCTCATCGTCGACGATTAAGACGTTCATACTTATGTGACCGGTATCTCCAATGTGACGGTGTAATTCCATTTGGTCGCATTTATCAAAAACCTTGCATCGTTCCCGTATGCCAGTCGCAAGCGTTGTCTGATGTTGGCTTGAGCCATCTGATTGCCGTTGCTATGGCCGATCTCTGCCGTCTCAGATGATGGGTTGGTAACCTCGATAATCAGGCGTCCACCCTCGCGTTGCGCCGATATCCTTATTGTCCCGCCGCCAGGTAAAGGTTCTATACCATGATAAATAGCATTTTCTGCGAGAGGTTGCAGGGATAAGGCAGGAATTTCTTCATTTATTAGTGAATTATCGACCGCCCATTGGATTTGCAGGCGTTCGCCCAGGCGTAATTTTTCGATGTCCAGATAACTGCGGGTTATCGCCAGTTCCTGTTTCAATGTGTGCGAGTTTTGCTCCTTGAGGCTGGCGCGGAACAGGTCGGACAGATCTTCTATTGCCTTTTCGGCCACGTCCGGCTTGAATGTGATCAAGCTTGCGATCGTGTTCATACTGTTGAAAAGGAAGTGAGGACGGATTCGGGCTTTGAGCGCCTGAATTTCCGCCTTGGACTGCGCTTCCAGGTTCAGTTTCCATTGGTGCTGGATATAGAAATAGCGCAGCACCACAGCATAGATGGCTGCCGCGATTACCAGAAGGCGCAGCAAAAAATGCTCGCCCAGCGGCGAGGTCTCGCGGTCGAGCTGCATCCACAGGTTTAGCCGGATCAGGGCCAGCGCGAATATCAGCGTCACGAGCATCATGATCAAAAAAGTGCTGATCATGGCTGCCGGGGCAGACAGCCGATTCAGCAGGCGTCGACTGCTGCACAGCACTGCAGCGTTGAGCAGCGCAATCCATTGCGCCATCATCGAAATGAATGCCAGATGATCCCAGAATTCCGCGGTGGTCGATGGTATCGCCATTGCCAGTACCATTGCGAGCAGCTCAACGATCAACACCAGCATGAAAATCACGCGTACGTCGCAGAAATCGGGCAACAGGCCGAGATTACTGGTGCTTTTGCCGCAAAATCGTCCTTTTTCCATGCATTACACATAGTCAACCCACCCCGGAATGCAAGTATTGTTCTGATATACTCGCGATCGACATGAACGAAAAGAACGACAAATCGACCAATATCGCCTGGGGCGGTCGTTTCAGTGAACAAACGGACGCTTTTGTTGAAGCCTTCACCGCATCCGTTGCTTTCGATCGACGCATGTACCGACAGGACATCAACGGCTCGAAAGCACACGCGCGTATGCTGCAAAGGATCGGCGTACTCTCTGAAACAGATTGTGAGGCCATACTGAGCGGCCTGGACCGAATCCGCGACGAGATCGAAGCCGGCCAATTCGAGTGGTCGGTCTCGCGCGAAGACCTGCATATGAATATCGAGGCACGCCTGACCGAACTGATCGGCGATGCTGGAAAGCGACTCCACACCGGCCGCTCGCGTAATGATCAGGTCGCAACAGACATACGCCTGTATTTGCGTGACGAGATTGATGCGATCGTTCGGTTGATCGTTGACCTGCAACGCGGCTTGCTCGATCTGGCCGAGAGGGAGGCAGACACGATTCTGCCCGGTTTCACGCATTTGCAGGTTGCCCAGCCGGTTAGCTTTGGCCATCACATGATGGCCTGGTTCGAGATGTTGCAGCGTGATGCCAACCGCCTGCGGGACTGCCAGCAGCGGATGAACGTTTCACCGCTGGGCGCGGCGGCGCTGGCCGGCACAAGTTACCCGATCGATCGCGAGTTTACCGCGAGCGAGCTCGGTTTCAGCGCCCCGGCTGCGAATTCGCTGGATGCAGTAAGCGACCGCGATTTCGCGATCGAATTTTGCGCGGCCTCGGCTATTTTAATGAGCCACCTTTCTCGCATGGCAGAGGAAATGGTGATGTGGTCATCCGCGCAATTCGACTTCATCGATTTGCCGGATCGCTATTGCACTGGTTCGTCGATCATGCCGCAGAAGAAGAACCCGGATGTGCCGGAACTGGTGCGCGGTAAAACCGGGCGGGTGACCGGGAACTTGCTCAGCTTGTTAATGCTGATGAAGTCACAGCCGCTGGCCTACAACAAGGATAACCAGGAAGACAAGGAACCGCTGTTCGACACCATCGATACCGTCATCGGCTCATTGCGTGCTTTCGCGGACATGGTGCCCGCATTGGTGTGCAAGCGCGACAATATGTACAGGGCTGCAAAACAGGGGTTCTCCACCGCAACGGACCTGGCGGACTATCTGGTAAGAAAAGGTCTGCCGTTTCGTGATGCGCATGAAGTCGTGGGTAGAGCAGTCGCTTATGGTCTCGGAAACGACAAGGACTTGAGCGAAATGGATATCGCCGAGCTCAGAGTTTTCAGCGACATCATCGATACGGATGTGTTCGATGTGTTGACGCTGGAAGGTTCGGTCGCGGCCCGCAACCATGTTGGTGGAACAGCGCCTGAACAGGTGCGCAAAGCGGTTGTGGCGGCACGTCAGTTGCTGATGCGCTAAAGCGGCACTGGGCGAAACGACAGCGACATGGCACTCCTCAAGTCTTGCGCAAGCCCGCGAGATTACAAGTTACGTCCATGTAACTTGCCCCTTCGGGGCCGCACGCTGTGCGTTAATCTTTCTCCAGGAAAGATTCATGCTTCGCTGCGCTCGCAATGAAGCGAGCTAAGGTGAGAGATATGGGCTAGCCCGCATTTCTCACCAGGATCACGGCAGCAGGCGCAGGATTCGTGTTCGTAAGCGCTGCTCTGGAGCGAAAAGCGTAGCCATAGCTACGGTTTGAGTGAAGAGCAAGCTTACGGACACGAAGACTAGCCTGAACCGTGATAGGCACTGTTGAAAAACACGCTGCATTTTCGATGATTCCAATTTTCTCAAACGAGCCAATGCCTTATCAATGCTCCAAGCCGCCTGGTGAGAAATGCGGGCTAGAGCTATTTGAGCAGCTCAGCACGCACCACGGATTCTGCGTCCGAATACAATTGCTTTAGCCGCTCGAGCAGTTCGGCCGCACCTTCAGTTGAGCCCGTGCGGCCGATCATTTCGATTTCCTCGGCGACAGAAGCGAGGCCAAAAGCACCGATACTGCTACTTGAGCTTTTCATCCTGTGTGCCAGATTAAAAACGCCGTTTGCGTCTTGATGGTTGACTGCTCGGTTCAATTCTTCAATCTGGCCTGGCAGATAATCGATGAAAGTCTGTAAGACCTCATCCAGAGCTTCACCCATCAGATCGCGCAACTCGTTGAGCGCTTCTGTATTCAACGCTTGACCCATACTGGATACCCAATGATTCATGTCAATTGGAGTATAGACGTCCTTGACCCGCATTTCTCATCAGCCCGAACCGTGATAGGCGCGTTTGAATGACAGACGGCATTTGCGATCAGCCGGGCTTTATCAAAAGGGCCAAGGCCTTAACCAGTATGGGGCGTCGCCTGGTGAGAAACGCGGGTTAACGGTTGATGCGCGCGCTCATATCGCCGACGAGCACGGCTTCGGGAACCTGCAATTTGATTGCAGAAGCGATTTTCAAGAGCAGGCCGGGCTCGGATCTGAAGGAAACCCAAAGCGTGTTGAGCTTCATGTCCATGTTGGCAAAAACCACATCGGATTTGAACTGCTTCAGCGCATTATCGATGTCGTTCAGCGTGCGTTTGATGTGATTCTCCGGCTTCTGACGCAACTTCGGTATGATCATCAAGAAATCACTGACGTGATTACCGTTTTCATCGCGCGTCGGCGCAATTTTCCACAGCGGTTCCGCCGGTGACATATCGAGGCTCAGTCTAATGTTCTTTTCCATGCAGTTTCCCCGCTGGATTAGCTATCATCGCAATCATAGCGCATCGTGCGCTTTCTAGGCGACCCAGTCTAACCTGGATAAGAAATCTGGTTCAAAGCGAAGGCGCCGCCAGGTCACTGGCCAAGGAGAAACCTGCGCTGCCTCACTGCCTCGGGAGAATCCCGGACAGCCAGTTGCCGATATCGCGAATTTCCTCTGCGCAGACGCTGTGGCCCATCGCGTATTCGTGCCACTGCAGCGGATATGCGCGTTCTTGCAGAAGCGCGCGAGTCTGCATGCCGAATCGCGGAGCAACAACCTCGTCATATAGACCATGGGCCATGAAAATCGGTGTGTGCTGATTGGCAAGCGCGGCCTCCTGGTCGAGCCGCTGGTGCATCGGTAGATAAGTCGACAAGGCCAAAATACCCGCCAGGCGGTGTGGATATCGCAGTCCAGCATGGAGCGCTATCGCGCCGCCTTGGGAAAACCCTGCAAAAACAATGCGCTCCGCCGCGATACCTCCTGTAACCAACTGATCGGACCAGCGCCTGAGATTGAGACTGGATGCGACGATGCCGTCTTCGTCGTCCTGATTGGCAATGTCGAGGCTGGTGATATCGTACCAGCCTCGCATGCGGTAGCCCTGGTTGATCGTGATCGGTCGCATCGGCGCGTGCGGAAAGACGAAACGGACGGTCAGTTCGCCCGGCAGATCCAGTTCGTGCACGATGGGTACGAAATCGTTGCCGTCAGCGCCGAGCCCGTGCAGCCAGATAACCGCGGCATCGGCCGTCTGTGCGTCATCAGCCCCTGTCTGTAGAATGATCGGGTCGTCTGCGGGCATAAAATCGTCCGTTACTGGTTTCGGTGGGCACAGAATATTGCCATAATCGGAATTTTGCCACATGGTCTCGGGTTTATGCGTGTTTCATTGGTGTTGTTGACTTGTTTGATGCTGAGTGCCTGTGGCAAGACGGGTGCGTTATACCTCCCTGAAGAGAAGCAAGCACCAGCTGCTGAAAACACCGAAACAAAGCCCGAGAGTGCCGAAGCTGATAAAAAGGCCGATTGATGGATTACTTCAATTATCGCGATGGTCGCTTGTGGGCCGAGAATGTCGATATCGCAGCACATATCGCTTCGTGGGGAACGCCGTGTTATGTCTATTCGCGCGCAACGCTGGAGCGCCACTGGCGTGCATTCGATGCTGCGCTGTCATCGCTTCCTCATTTGGTCTGTTACGCGGTTAAGGCCAATTCCAATCTGGCCGTGCTCAATGTGCTGGCGCGCCTCGGGTCCGGTTTTGATATCGTCTCGGTCGGCGAGCTCGAGCGCGTGCTGGCTGCCGGTGGTGATGCGCGAAAGGTCGTATTCTCGGGTGTCGGCAAGCGCCGCGATGAAATAGCGCGTGCGCTCGAGGTCGGTATACGCTGCTTCAACGTCGAGTCCACCGCGGAACTGGCGTTGATCAACGAGATCGCTGCGGCGCACGGAGTTCATGCGCCGGTTTCATTGCGTGTCAATCCCGATGTGGACGCAAAAACCCATCCTTACATATCGACAGGCCTGAAAGAAAACAAGTTTGGTATCTCGATCGATCAAGCGTTGACAACCTACCAGCGGGCGGCCGATGCGAGTCATATCGCGGTCCAGGGCATCGATTGCCACATCGGTTCGCAGCTGACAGAGATAACGCCTTTTGTCGATGCGCTGGATCGTGTGCTGGCGCTGGTCGATCAGCTTCGGGAGCGCGGTATCAGGCTCAGGCATGTCGACATGGGCGGTGGCCTGGGTATTCGCTACCGCGATGAACAGCCACCCGAGCCTGCGGAGCAGGCAGCAGCACTGGTTCAGAGGTTGGGCGGGGGTGACCTGGAGATCTTGCTCGAGCCTGGTCGTGCAATCGCCGGGAATGCCGGTATTTTGCTGACGCAAGTTCTGTATCTGAAACACAATCAGGACAAGAATTTTGCGGTAGTGGATGCAGCCATGAATGATTTGATGCGCCCGGCCTTGTACAGCGCATGGCAGGAGATTATTCCGCTGTACCAAGCGGAAACTCAGCGCGGAAAGCAGTATGATCGCCGTGAGACTTACGATATTGTCGGCCCGGTTTGCGAGACCGGAGATTTTCTGGGTAAGGACCGCGAACTCGCACTGGAGCAGGGCGATATACTCGCGGTGCGTTCATCGGGCGCCTACGGTTTCACGATGAGCTCGAATTACAATACGCGTCCGCGAGCAGCGGAAATCATGGTCGATGGTGAGGCTGCAACCATCGTGCGTCAGCGCGAAACGATCCAGCAAGTGATGCAGGGTGAGCGCATCCTGTCCGGTCCGATCGACTGACGAATTGCCCTATTGTTTTCGCGCGGCTTTGGTTAAAGTAAACGGACTCAAGCTGCTGTTTTTTTGCGGAGAAGTATTATGAATGCTTTGATTCGGTCCAGCGTACTTTTGATGTTCTTGGGCTTATGTTGGCCCGTCAGCGCGGCTATCAACTTGGGCATAGCTGGCCCAACGTTCGTTCTGGCAGCCAATGACACCGAAGGCGGCGGCGAGGAAGAAGATGAAGAGGATTGTGAATAACGCGCTTGACCGCAGTCCTGCATCACCGACTGTTCAACCAGGTGCCCAAACCAGCGTTGTAGCGACCAACTGGAGGAGACTCCCAATGATGAAAGTAAACTTGATTGCAACCTCTTTGTTAACCGTCGGTCTGACCTTGTCTGGCGCTCTGGCGCTCGCTGACAAACCGGTGGGGATAACGTCGAAGATGATGGAGGTTGAAGTCGTCCATAATGGCAAGAAAGTCAAGATCACGCGAAATCAGAATACCAAGAACCTCGTCAATCCATCGTTCTCGAAAACCTCTCGCCCCTGTCCGCCTTTTTGTATCCAGCCCGCATCGGTCGCGCCCGGTGTCGAAACTATCGGTGAGCTCGAGATGATCGAGTATCTGCAGAAGATCGCAGCGGGCGACGACAGCATCCTGGTGATCGATTCGCGTACCCCCGACTGGGTCAAAAAAGGCACGATTCCTGGCTCAGTGAACATTCCGTGGACCACGCTCAGCCCTGCCAGGGGCGCGGACCCGATTTCTATCGGCGATATCCTACAAGAGCAGTTCAACGTCAAGGAGAGCGAGGGTCTGTGGAACTTCGAAGACGCTAAAACGCTGGTGATGTTCTGCAATGGTATGTGGTGCGGCCAGTCGCCTCAAAACATCAAGACCTTGCTGAAATTCGGCTACCCGACCCACAAGCTCAAATGGTACCGCGGTGGCATGCAGGACTGGGAAATACTGGGGCTCTCGGTCATCGCGGGTAACTGACCCTCGCATTGCGAGATCATGACAGGGGCCGCCGCAAGGCGGCCTTTTAGTTTTCACCGCAAAGGCGCAAAGCGCGCAAAGGAAGAACGATGTTTCACCGCAAAGACGCGGAGACGCGGAGGTTTTTCGATGGAACTCACAATTTGTATTTTGTGTGCAAAGGACTGAATCAAGCCACAATGCTTTGTCCGGCCATAGTCTCGACCTCATCAATGGGCCATACCGCATGAGCTGGTGATTTCACCAATCATCAGATCACAACAGTCGAACCTCTCAGCGCCTCCGCGCCTCTGCGGTAACAAACATCACCATCCTTCCTTTGCGCCTTTGCGGTAAAACCCACTAACCCTTTGCGTTCTTTGCGCCTTTGCGGTGAAATCCCAGTCATGCAACTCGAATTCACCAAAATGCACGGTCTCGGTAACGATTTCGTTGTGATCGATGCGATCAACCAGGATGTTGCGCTGACGAGTGAGCAGGTGCGTTTTATCGCCGATCGCCACTTTGGCGTCGGTTGCGATCAGCTGCTGCTGGTCGAGCGGCCGACGCTGCCAGACGCAGAGTTCCGTTACCGTATATTCAATGCCGATGGTGGTGAAGTGCAACAATGCGGGAACGGCGCGCGTTGCTTCGCGCGCTTCGTTCAAGACCGAGGCATGACTGATAGTCGCAACATCGCAGTCGAGACCGTGTCGGGCATGATATATCTCTTTCTAGAGGCGGATGGCCAGGTTACCGTCGATATGGGCACCCCCTCGTTTGACCCTGCTTCATTGCCGTTCGAGACGGATGAATCCGCCCAGGATCAGACCGAATACCATCAGATCATGGTCAATGGCGAAAAATATGCTATAGGTGCAGTATCCGTCGGCAATCCGCATGCGGTATTGATGGTAGACTCTGTGGAAACGGCTCCGGTCGCGACGCTCGGTCCCTTGATCGAAAACCATGAGCGCTTCCCGCAACGCGTCAACGTTGGCTTCATGGAGATTGTGGGCCGATCGCGCATTCGATTGCGGGTTTTCGAACGCGGTGTTGGCGAGACGCTGGCCTGTGGAACCGGCGCTTGCGCCGCAGCGGCTGTCGGAATTCACAATAGCTTGCTGGACAGCCCGGTTGAGGTGATACTAGCGGGCGGCAAGTTAACGATCCGCTGGCCAGGTGGAAACAACCCTCTATTGATGACCGGACCGGCACAAACTGTATACGAAGGTAAAATGACACTGTGAGTAGACAAGCACAAAAACAAAAACAACAAGCACCGCAAGACGACGACCAGCAGCTGCTCGCGCTGCTCAGAGAGTCCCCCGATATACTGCTGCGCCATCCGTCAGTTCTGGCGGAGCTGGAAATCCCTCACGAAAGTGGAACAGCTGTTTCTCTGATCGAACGACAGGTCAGGGTGCTTCGCGACAAGGTGCAGGTTTCTGAGGAGCGCCTGATGCGGCTGATGGATATCGCACGGGACAACGAGCGCCTCGCTGCGAGCTGCCATCGCCTCGCGGTGAATCTGCTGGGTGCCGATGATCTTGATGATGTGGTCAGTATCGTGCTCGCTGAACTGCGAAACGAGCTCGGCGCCGACTTTGCGGTTATGCGCCTGATCACTGAGGACCAGAACAAGCTCGGCACCAAGCCAGAACTGTTCGTCGACAGCACCAGCGAGCCACTAAAATCGTTCGATACGATGCTGAACAACAGAAAACCGCTGTGCGGCCAATGTACATCAGAGCAGAAAGCGTTTTTATTCGGCGATGACATCGACCAAATCGGTTCGGCCGCGGTGATACCGCTCGTTGCGGGCGCCAGATTGGGGCTGGTCGGTCTCGGTGCAAAAGACAAGAACCGCTTCAATATCGCCATGGGTACTGAGTTTTTGGGGCAGATTGGTGAGTTGATCAGTACCGCGTTGGCGGTACATCTTGCTCGCATTCACCCCGACAACGCAAAATGATCGCGCAGAGCCGGTTATCGGAATGAACGGCCCCGGTGAGCATGAGCACTGATGGGTCTCGAATCGGATCTGGCCGCTTTCTTTACCTATCTGCGATCCGAGCGCAGGTATTCAACGCACACGCTTGCAGCGTATCGACGCGATCTGGCCGCTTTCATCAGCTATAGTCGGGACCGCGGCGTCGAGGATTGGCAGCGAATGGATGACCTGCATGTGCGCGCTTTCGTGGCCAGTCAGCATCGCAAAGGTCTGTCCGGAAACAGCCTGAAGCGCCAGCTATCGGCGATTCGCAGCCTGTTCCATTTCTTGTGCAAACACCAACGTGTTGCGAAAAATCCGGCGCAGGGTGTGCCTGCCCCGAAGGCGCCGAAAACTTTGCCGGAAACCTTGAGCGTCGACCAGCTTGACAGCCTGCTCGCCTTCGTCGGCAACGATGCGCTGTCGTGCCGTGACCGAGCGATGCTCGAGCTGTTCTACGGCTGTGGGTTGCGCCTGGCGGAATTGAGCGGACTGGATGTCGGCGATATTGACTGGCACCAGCGTAGTGTCTCGGTCATCGGCAAAGGGCGCAAGCAGCGTCATGTTCCGTTCGGTCAGAAGGCTGAAGCTGCTTTGAGACATTGGCTTCAGCATCGTGATGAACTCGTTGCACCGGACGAAAAAGCCCTGTTCATCAGCCGCCGGGGCACCCGGATCAGTAATAGCAATATTCAGCGACGATTGAAATTGCGAGCGCAGCAGCATGGCGATGGCCTAGCACTACACCCGCATATGCTGCGTCATTCTTTTGCGTCCCACATCCTGGAATCCAGCAATGACCTGCGGGCCGTGCAGGAGCTGCTTGGACATGCGAATTTGAGCACAACACAAATCTACACCCACCTCGATTTTCAGCATCTGGCAAGTGTTTACGACAAGGCTCATCCGCGCTCGCGGAAATGAGTCAGCGCGAAGATCGCAAGGGATTGATTATTTCACCGCAAAGGCGCAAAGAGCGCAAAGGTTATATTTTGGTTTACCGCAGAGGCGCGGAGACGCAGAGTTTCCGCGGCGCACGGAGCGCCGCCATTTTTGATCGCCTTAAGCGATTGAAAATGAAGGGGAACAGAAAATCGCATTTTATGTTCCCCGTGCTCTGATAATTCAGGGATGAATTATTAAGAGCTTTCTTAGATGGAACTCATAATTCGAATTTTGTGTGCAAAGAACTAAATCAAGCCAAAATGATTTGGCCGGCCGCAGTCTCGATCGTAGCAATGGGCCATGCCGCATGAGCTGGCAATTTCATCAATCATCAGATCACAACAGTCAAAAACCCTCTGCGTCTCCGCGCCTCTGCGGTAACAAACATCACCATCTTTCCTTTGCGTCCTCTGCGCCTTTGCGGTGAAACCTATTAACCCTCTGCGTCCTTTGCGCCTTTGCGGTGAAAAAACTCCGTGCTGATGCGGGGAGCAATAACAACATCAGCAGTGTGCCAGTCGAACCCATTGAAACCGTCAAAATCGCCACCAAATAAACGGTGAAAGATCAGAGACCGCACAGAAGATCATGTTGATTACGCTTTCCCCATCCAAAGGCCAGGACTTTGATTCTCCGGTGCCGAGCACAGCCCACAGTAAACCGAAGTCGTTGAAAGAATCCGAGTTGCTGATCGAGGAGCTGCGCAAGTTCAAACCACGCGATATTCAGGAGCTAATGAGCGTTAGTGAGAATATCGCTGAACTGAATGCGGAACGCTACAAGTCGTTCAAGACCCCATTCACAATGAACAATGCCAAACAGGCGATATTCGCATTCAAGGGCGATGTTTACAGTGGGATCGCGATCGACGAGTACAAGGATGACGATCTCGACTATGCCCAGGACCATTTGCGCATTCTTTCAGGGCTTTATGGCTGTCTACGTCCGCTGGATCTGATCCAGCCCTACCGGCTGGAGATGAAAACGAAATTGCAAAATCCGCGAGGCGAGAATCTTTACCAGTTCTGGGGTGACAGGATTACGGATGAATTGAATGAAGCACTCGAAGGGCAAAAAGAGGCTGTGTTGATCAACCTGGCGTCAAATGAGTATTTTAAGTCGGTGAAGCCCAAAAAGCTGAAGGGGCGTTTACTGAACATCAACTTCAAGGAGACCAAGGATGGCCACACACGCGTCGTCGCGATATTTGCAAAACGTGCTCGTGGCATGATGGCCGACCACATATTGCGCAACCGCATCGAGACGCCGGAGCAGGTCAAACAGTTCAGCGAGGGCGGTTATCGCTTTTCCAGTGAGCTCTCTGATCACGATCAGTGGACCTTTGTGCGTCCCCAGCCAGCCTCTCCCTGATCCGCATTTGGCGGCGTTTTCCCTGCCTGCGTCCGTGAATCAGCGTGCCACGGGTGAGAAATACGGTCTAATCCGTGTACAATTACGCTCCTTTCATGCTGGCTGACCATACAGGAGATGCATGTGGAGACATTTCATGGCACGACTATTCTGACAGTGCGACGTGGCGACACGGTCGTTGTTGGCGGTGATGGCCAGGTCACCCTGGGTGAGACCGTCATGAAGGGCAATGCCACCAAGGTTCGCAAAATCTATCAGGACAGGGTCATCGCTGGCTTTGCCGGCGCGACTGCGGATGCATTTACGCTGCTCGAGCGTTTCGAGAGCGTCCTCGAAAAGCACACGGGTCAACTCAAGCGCTCGGCGGTTGAACTGGCCAAGGATTGGCGTACCGACCGAATGTTGAGACGGTTGGAAGCCATGATGATTGTGGTCAACAGCGAGGATTCACTGTTGATATCCGGCACCGGCGATGTCCTCGATGCAAAGGACGACCTGATTGCGATCGGGTCGGGCGGCCCCTATGCTCAATCAGCGGCACGGGCTTTGTATGACAATAGCGAATTATCGGCGCGTGAAATCGTTGAAAGGAGCTTGAAAATCGCCGCAGATATTTGTATTTACACGAATAATGCCCTCACGATCGAAGAAATTGGCAAATGATCGAACAGATGAAGAGTTGAAATATGTCCGAAATGACCCCGCGAGAAATCGTCCAGGAGCTCGACAAACACATCATTGGTCAAGATGCGGCCAAGCGCGCGGTGGCCATTGCGTTGCGGAATCGCTGGCGGCGCATGCAAATCAATGAAGATCTCCGCAATGAAATAACGCCAAAAAATATTTTGATGATTGGCCCTACCGGTGTCGGCAAGACCGAGATCGCGCGTCGCCTGGCGCAGCTGGCCAGAGCG
>JARFQK010000202.1 GCA_029287815.1 Gammaproteobacteria bacterium | reverse complement strand
CCTGGATGCAATCGGGGAGGGATATCACACTGTTCATCGGCGGCCCGGATGGGCTTTCCGACGAAATCCTGCAACTCGCAGAACAGCGCTTGTCATTGTCCAAAATGACCTTTCCGCATGCGCTAGTGCGCATAATCGTTGCCGAGCAGCTCTATCGGGCGTGGAGTGTTGTCAACCACCACCCTTACCACAGGGCCTGACGCATATGCGATTCATCTGTGGCCTGGGATGGCGTTTAGACCAGTCTGTGCGGTTCAAAAACGGTTTCCAGCCGTGCACCGCGTTCGGCCCTGCCAGCTTTGCAAAGTAAGGAGAGTGAATGAGTATTAGGCTGGTGCTTGCGTCTGGTTCGCCGCGCAGGAAAGAGCTGTTGCAGCAGCTCGGCGTTCAATTCGAGGTCAAGCCGGTTGACATCGATGAGACCCGCTTGCCCGGTGAGGCCGCCGTGGTGTATGCCCAACGACTTGCGTCGGTAAAAGCGCGCGCCGGTTACCGGCGCAGCTGTACTGACGGCGATCCGTGCGTGGTGTTGGGCGCGGATACGGTGGTCGTTGTCGACGACGACGTTCTCGGCAAGCCAGCGAGCAAACGGCAGGCAGTCGCTTTTTTGTCTAAACTTTCGGCTAGAACACACATTGTGCACACCGCGATCGCACTGGTGTCATCGACAGATGAATGCGTCGATGTCGTCAGCAGCGAGCTTGAATTCGCTCGGCTGTCTGAACGACAGATCAAAGCCTATGTCGAAACGGGTGAGCCTCTGGATAAAGCCGGCGCCTACGCGATCCAGGGTATAGCAGGCCGGTTCGTGGTCAATTTGAACGGTAGCTACTCTGGCGTGATGGGTTTGCCATTGTTTCAGACTGCACAACTGCTGTCCGCTCGTGGAATAAGCTGTCCAATATGAAAATCTAATAATATAAGAACAACCACCATGTCTATTAGCAAGGAAATTCTGGTCAATATCACGCCTCAGGAAACCCGGGTTGCGACTCTAGAAAACGGCATGGTTCACGAGATTTATATCGAGCGCAGCCACCGCAAAGGGCTTGTCGGAAATATTTACAAGGGCATGGTTGCGCGGGTTTTACCGGGGATGGAGGCCGCATTTGTCGATATCGGCCTCGAGCGTGCCGCGTTTTTACACGTATCTGATGTCGCTCAGGCACGCCAGAGCGGTAATGGCGGTACAGTGCACATCAGCCACGTGCTGCGCGAGGGGCAGGAGCTGTTGGTGCAAGTCATCAAGGATCCGTTAGGAACCAAGGGCGCGAGGCTGACGACGAATATCACGATACCTTCGCGCTATCTGGTTTACATGCCGAATTCCGAAAATGTCGGCGTCTCGTCCCGGATAGAAAGCGACGAGGAGCGTGAACGATTGCGAAAAATGCTGCTGTCGCAAGACGAGCGCGACCATGAATCGGGTTATATCATCCGAACTGCAGCCGAAGTGGCAACGACGGAGTCGATCTCGAGCGATCTGATTTATCTGGACCGACTCTGGCAAGCGGTCAACAAGAGAGCGTCTGAGGTGCAAGCCGGATCCGTTGTGCACAAGGATCTGCCGCTCTTCCTGCGCGTGCTGCGTGACATGGTTGACGAGGATCTTGAAAAGATCCGCGTGGATTCGCGGGAGACCTATACCATCATGAAAGAATTTGCCCAGGCCTACGTTGCCGAGGTGGCGAATGTCATCGAGCATTACCCTGGAGAGCGGCCGATATTCGATCTGCACGGCGTTGAAGATGAGATCCATAAGGGACTGGAGCGTAAGGTTCATCTGAAATCGGGCGGCTATCTGATCATTGATCAAACCGAAGCGATGACAACCATCGATGTCAATACCGGCGCTTTCGTTGGCAACAGAAATCTGGAGGAGACGATCTTCAAGACCAATCTCGAGGCCGCGCAGGCAATCGCCCGCCAGCTCCGCCTCAGAAATCTTGGTGGTATCGTGATACTGGATTTCATTGACATGGTCGAGGAAGAACACAAGCGACAGGTCATGCGTGCGCTGGAAAAGGCCCTGGAAAAGGATCATGCCCGCACTCAGGTGTGCGAGGTGTCGACGTTGGGGCTGGTTGAAATGACGCGCAAGCGAACGCGGGAAAGTCTGGAACATGTATTGTGCACAACCTGTCCGACCTGCGAAGGCCGCGGCACCGTGAAGTCGGCTGAAACCGTTTGTTATGAAATTTTCCGGGAGATTCTGCGCGAAGCCCGGCAGTTCGACGCCAAGGAGCTGTTGGTGCTGGCATCGCAGGAAGTCGTTGATCTGCTGGTCGACGAGGAATCTGGTAGTCTCGCCGAACTCGAGGATTTCATCGCGATTCCTATCAAATTTCAGGTCGAAGCCATGTTCACTCAAGAGCAATACGATGTTGTGATTATGTGATGCCTTGAGCATGCCATGCTGTTGTTACCACTGAAGTCAAGTTTCTGAATGGGCTGGATACGAAAAACCCGCAATGTCCTGATCTCGTCCGTAGCGGTCGCGCTGATCATAACTGCCGTTAGTTTCACGCTGCTGCGGACGATGCTGCCCTACGCGACGGGTTATATTGCAGAAATCGAGTCAGTCATCAGCAGTCAGATTGGTCTGCCGGTGAGTATCGGCTCGCTCGATGCCGAAATGCACTGGTTTGCGCCGAGATTGAAGGTGTTGGACCTGGTGATCTATAAGGACAATGGTCAGGACGAGCTGATCAATCTGAAAGAAGCCAATGTCGCTTTGGCTTTTTTCGACTCGATCAGATACCTGATGCCGGTGGCGGGCACCGTTAGTCTGCACGGCGCCGAACTCATCATCGAGCGTCATCCGAAAGGAAAATGGGTCATTCAGGGGTTCGAGCTTTACGAGAGAGAATCATCCAAAGACTCCGAAGAACTGATCGCGCTGATTCTGAGTGCCGATGTCGAGCTGATCGACAGTCGGATCCACTGGCGAGATTACACCGGCGGCAGCCGAGATATCGATTTTGAGGATGCCAGCGTGCAGCTCGAAAACGAACTTGGCCGTCAATACCTTAAGATCGATGTTCGACTCCCGCCCGATCTGGGGGAACGTTTTGCAATCGTTGCGCAACTGACTGGCGATCTCAGGGACTTGCGCAACCTCGAGGCGGAGCTGTATGTCAACGGGAAAGGTCTGGTTTTCGACAACTGGGTCGACACGACCAGAATCAAGGAATTTGTTAAAGGCGGCTGTAAGCTGGATATCGAATTCTGGACCCACATCGAAGATGCACGGCTTACGCGTGTGGCCAGCCATGTCAACGCATCTAACCTGGTGCTGACGAACCGCGATGACCCGAGGAAGGTCTGGCGGGCCAACAGCTTACGTACAAAAGCATTCTGGCGTGCCTTGGACCAGGGCTGGCGTCTTGATGTTCGTGAGTTGAACTTGCAGATTGCTGACTCCAGCTGGCAGGATAACGTTGATATCGTCGTTGCGAATGATGGCGATGACTGGCGTATCCTGGCCAGTTACCTGAGGCCAGCGGATATTTTGCCGGTTCTCGATGTTGTTCCCGACAGCATTGATTTATCCGTTCTGACCGCCTACCGGGGCTATCTGCCTGCCGGTGAATTCGCTAACTTCGCGGCGGTGTGGACGGCCTCGGAAAAACCCGACCTGCAGTTGAACACCGAATTCAATGATGTGTCGATTGCGCTTGCCGATCACGGTATTTCTGTCACTGGGCTCGATGGTGAAGTGCGTGTTGACGGCGATACGGCCGAATTGATCGTCGAGTCCAAAGATGTTGTCGCAGATACGGGTGACTTGTTGAGGTGGCCGCTGCAGTTGGACCGTATCAGTGGAAAACTTGATGTCCAGCTTGATCAGCATGGGGTCCGTTTGCAGACACCGGCCCTGATTGTTGAGAACCGACACATTCAAACCGTGACACGTTTGTCCACGGAGATCTCAACCGATAAGCAGATTTTTCTCGACGTCCAAAGTAACTTTGCCAACGGTCTCGGGGAGCATGCACACAAATACCTGCCGGCGACGATCCTGCCCGAAGGTCTATTGGGCTGGCTCGACAATGCGTTTATTGCCGGGTACGTGCCCTCGGGAAGCTTTCTGTTCCGTGGCATGATCGACGAGTATCCGTTCGACGATAACCAGGGAAAAATGCAGGCGCTTTTTCAGGTCGAGGATGGCACTTTGCATTTTCTTGATGGTTGGCCGCAGGTACATAATGCTTCGGCAACGGTGCGCTTCGATAATGCCGCACTCTGTATCGAGAACGCGCAAAGTCATGAAGACAATGGCAGCCGAGCCCAGCTCGATGCGTGCATCCCCGATCTCAGAAATGCGTTGCTGTCACTGGACCTCATGATTGACGCACCAGCAGCGGAGATGCAGCAGTACGTATGGAACAGTGGTCTCGACCGCATTCTTGGCCGGACAATCGACCATTTCCAGGTAAACGGGCAGACCGAAACCAGCCTGGCGATCGATGTACCGCTCGGTAAGAAGAGGAAAGTCGACGAGCAGATTCAGGTCAGTGGCAATATCACGATGAAGGACAATGAACTGTTTTTTCCTGCTACCGGTCACCAGCTGACGAACATCAACGGCACGCTCCTGTTCTCAATGGCAAGCCTGTACGGCGAAAGCATCAGTGGCCAATTCGATAGCCAGCCCGTTCGCATTGATGTGTCGACCGAAGGCGAGGGCGATGCGCTTCAAACGCAGTTTCATCTCCAGGGTCGTGCAGCAATCGCTGCGCTGGTCAAGCGCTTCGACTGGGGCGATACTGCGATGTTTGAAGGTCAACCGTTCTGGGATGTGGTCATAAAGGTCCCTCATCGAGCTAAAGACTACGATCTAATGCTCAAAGCCAGTTCCGACTTGCAAGGTCTGAAGGTCGGCGTCTCGGATATTATCAGCAAGCGAGCGTACAAGAAGCTGCCGGTTACGATCGACTACAGGCGGCTGGGTGATGCCGAAAGCCTGGATATCGTGTCCGGCGATGTACTCGATCTAAAGGCGACAATCGATGAGGATAGATTTTGGCGGTTGGATGTCGACTCACCGGTAGTCCGCGGTAAAGCCAGAATCCACGCCGATCTCGACCTCGATTCGACCGCGACATTTGCGCTCCAATCCTTGAACCTGACTGCATTCATGCCGCCCGAAAACGCGCCATCAAGGGAATGGAAGCTGAAAGCGTCAGAGATCCCGTCGCTGCGTGCAAGCATCGAGAGATTTCAGTGGAATGACTGGAAGCTCAAGGGTGTTGCATTCGAGGCAGACAGGCATCCTCGAGGGATGGTGGTGAGCAACATAACGATAGATGATCCCCATCTTCAGGTCAGTGGCAAGGGCAGTTGGTTGAGGAGGTCATGGCGGCTGGACGAGGAAACGACATTCAGTTTCAGTTTGTCGAGTGGCAATCTCGGTGACACCCTGGAACGCCTGGGCTACGCTAGATATGTCGATCAGAGCAATATGCAGGCGGCGCTGCACTGGCACTGGCCGGGCGCACCCTATCGGTTTGACTGGGAGTCGTTGTCAGGGAGCACCAGCGTCGAATTGAGTCGGGGTATCATCACCGATATCGATCCTGGTGCTGGCGGGCGTTTTCTGGGCCTGTTCAACCTGTTGCATTTACCGAAGAGACTTGGACTTGATTTTGCTGATGTTTATAAGAAAGGTTTCGTGTTCGATTCCGTCAAAGGCTCTTATGTCTTCGGCAGCGGCGACGCTGTGACGCAGGATACGCAGATCAGCGCTTCCGCCGCCGATTTGACGATGATCGGCCGAATCGGCGTTGCCGATCAGGACTATGATCTAGTGACGATCGTCAGGCCCCATTCGTCGGTGGCCACATTCGCTGGCGGCACTCTCGTGGGCGGACCGACTGTTGGCGTCGGTCTGGCGATACTGCAGGAGATTTTTGGTCTAAATTTACTAGGTAAAGATATCTATACGATCAAGGGCTCCTGGAACGACCCTGTGATCGCCCAGATTAGCAGTGAACAGGACCAGGCAACTGAGGATGCTTCGGATGATTTTGATGATTATTGAAAAAACGCTTGCGGTAAAGTTGGTGCCTTTTGCTATGATGTTGGCGGTTACTTTCACCGCGGCGGCTGCAAAACCGGTTGAAACCGAATTGTTCGCCGCACAGTGGGAGTTGTCTGCCAGTGCTGAGCGTCTTCTAACGATCGATGCTGTTGCTGACATTGTCAATGCGTGGTCCACTGATTCCCGCCAGCAGATCGAATTGCAGTATCCAGGGGGCGAAGAAGGCGAACTCTGGGTGTATCAATTGATGGACGGACTGGTGGCTCTGGGCATCCCGTCCGGGAATCTTTTGGCGGTGCCGGGCAGTGGGCAGGGCGATGTAATTCGATTGCGAGTCATAAGAACAGGAGAGAACTACAAGTGAGTGTCGTAGCAGCAATTCAAATGGCCTCGGGTCCGAATGTGAAGGCCAATCTGGAGGAAGCCGAGAAGTTGATCATAACGGCCGTGCAGCAGGAGGCCGAGTTGGTCGTGCTGCCGGAAAATTTTGCGATCATGGGTGTGACTGAAGTCGACAAGGTCGCGATCGCTGAAAAGTATGGTGAGGGTTCAATACAGCAGTTCCTCGGTCAACAGGCCCGCAGGCACGGGATCTGGATTGTTGGTGGCACAGTCCCGATTGAATCCAATATAACCGGCAAGATCTTCGGCGCTTCTCTGCTGTACAACGATCAGGGCGAGGTTGTTGCCCGTTACGACAAGATCCATCTTTTCGATGTGGTATTGGAAGACAACAGAGAACGTTACGATGAATCAGAAACGATTGAACCTGGCGACGAGGTCGTCGTGGTCGATACACCGTTTGGCAAACTGGGGATGGCGGTCTGCTACGATCTCCGTTTCCCCGAGCTTTTCCGGGCGATGGCTGATGTAGGGATGGAAATATGTGTGCTGCCGTCGGCATTCACCAGCCTGACCGGCAAAGCGCATTGGGAGCCCTTGTTGCGCGCGCGTGCGATCGAGAATCTTTGCTATGTCATTGCGGCTGACCAGGGGGGGTACCACATCAACGGTCGTGAAACGCATGGTGACAGCATGATCATTGATCCGTGGGGTGTGATCCTGAACCGGTTACCGCAGGGGACCGGGGTCGTCGTTTCGAAGCTGGACCTGGATAAGTTAATCAAGACGCGCAAGAGCTTTCCTGCGCTGCAGCACAAGCGTTTTGACAGCAGGATCAGTTATACCTGATGATTTGACTATCAGCGTTGCTGGGCAGACGCGGGTTTCACCGCAGAGGCGCAGAGTCGCAGAGCAATTATTGGTGATCTTGCTGTGCCGCTGGCACAACAGTTGATCGATGCGGGCTAGGGGTGTTGCGTGAAGGATCCGCTCGCCTCCATCAGTTCCCGCAGGTATCTGAACAGCTTTCTCGACGCCGCTGGTGGCTTGTTTTCACGAGACTCCTTGGCGGCCTGTCGCACCAGATTGTGCACGTGATGTCGATCGAGATCTGGAATTTGCCGGAGAATCTCGCCGAGCACTTCCTTGTCGGCATCGAGGAGCCGATCACGCCATTGCTCGATCTTTTTGAATCTTGCGGTGTTGGTATCGTTCCTGTGAGCAACGCGGTTGAGCTGTTGCGCTATGGCCTCGCTATCGCAGGAACGCATGATCTTGCCCAGATACTGGCGTTGTCGTTTCAAAGCGCTATTTGAGCGAATGCGCTGAGCTTCGGTAACGGCCTCTTCGAGTTCGGCTGGCAAGTCAATCAGAGCCAGCTCTTCGGGTCTAAGTGCCAACAATCGATCACTGATTTCCTGCAGCGCGTGGCAGTCGCGCTTTCTCTGCGATTTGCTGATCCACGTGGCTTCGTGATCGCTTTCACTCATAGTCGTCTGACGTATCCGTAAAATCCACGGTCAGCGTTTCGTCGCTGTTGCTGAAACTTACTTTCTCGAGCACGACGGTGGACTTTAATTTACCCTCTTTCCATTGTTCGATCTTGACAGGCAGATTGTTCAGCTCCCGGACCAGCCACACGTACATCGCCCGGTCACGTCGCGTCTCTTTGCCGACAATCTTGATTGCCTGGAAGTCCTGGCCATTGGCGCTGATCCTCTCTGTGCCGAGGTTTTGGAACAGATAGTCTTTGACTTCTCCTTGCATGAACAGCCCATGTTCATGCGGCGGTAAATTTTGTTTGGCATCGACCATTATCGGTACCTGGATTGACAAGGGATCCCAGACCGGTTTGTCGATGTCGATATCAACCGTGGCGCCTGCGTAGCTGCCGGTTACTTTTCCGGTCAAAGCATCCTCCGGGTCAGATTTCCAGTCGATCTTGAAACTGACATCGCGGTCTTTATCGTCGCCGGTATGCCGGTAGTCATAATGCGTCAGCAGGATTTGGCCGTTGCGAATGATCATGTCACTGCGAACATCGATCTTGTCGTCCCTGAGCAATGCGACAATACCCGCAGGGCGAGTCGATTGCGTCATCGAAAGCCCATTTTCATTGTGTTCCAGCGTGTATTTGGCCCGTGCCATCACGGTTCCGAAAATTTCCAGCGCATAGTGCGCCGTGAACTCTGCGGGCAGTTCCGCCGCAGAGGAGGGTAAGGGTGCAAGCCAGAGGGCCAGTACGACCAGTATGTTGCTTACTCGGTAAGGACGAGCTGGTTTGATTTCCATTGTGCGGGCCTATTCAATCCGCGATTATCCAACATGACCTGGCCATGGCTAACCTCGAGTCTGCCATCGATGAACCATGCTATCACGATCGGATAGATGATGTGCTCGTGCTCCAATACGCGTGCGGCCAACGAAGACTCAGTGTCGTTGCTCAAGACCGGTACCTGAGCCTGTAGGACTACGGGCCCGCTGTCGAGTTCATTGCTGACGAAGTGAACGCTGGCACCGTGTATCTGCGCCGCAGCCTCGAGTGCACGACGGTGGGTGTGCAGGCCTTTGAATTCAGGCAGCAGTGAGGGATGGATGTTGAGCACTCGGTCGCGATAGTGTTGGACGAAGCGATCGCTCAGGATGCGCATGAAGCCAGCGAGCACGACCAAGTTTGGATTGTAGTTATCGATTGTCGCGATCAATGCGTGGTCATAGTCAGTCCGATTGCTGTATTTTTTCTGATCAACAACGACAGTGTCGATACCAGCCTGCTCTGCAAGCCGCAGGCCTGCAGCATCAGCGCGATTACTGATGACCGCGGCGATGCCTGCGTCGATGCGGCCTTGCCGAACCGCGTCGATGATCGCCTGCAAGTTGGAGCCGCGGCCGGAAATCAAGACGACGATGGATTTATTCGACACGGCAAAAAGATCGTCGATGACTACGAAATGTCGACCTGAGCTCCAGCGTCGGATGGTTCGATCTGACCCAGTCGCCATGCCTCGGTGCCGCCGGCCCTGAGCGTGTTCACTACCGCGTCGGCATCGCCGCTGTCAACAATGACCACCATGCCAACACCGCAGTTGAAGGTGCGAAGCATTTCTGTCGTTTCGATATTGCCACCGTGCTGTATCCACTCGAACACGGCGGGAAAGCTCCAGCTGCGTTTGTCGATAACCGCACGCGTGTTGTCGGGTAGCACGCGAGGCAGGTTCTCCAGCAGACCACCACCAGTGATATGCGCCAGCGCGTGTACGTCGAACTGCTTTATGATGTTGCTCAAGGCGGAAACATAGATGGTAGTCGGTGCAAGCAATGCCTCTGCGAGTGAAACACCACCACAGTCCATCGCAAGGTCGCTGTCGCTGATTTCGATCACTTTCCGTATCAGCGAGTAGCCATTGGAATGCGGTCCGCTGGACGCGAGCGCGATCAGAGCATCGTTCGGTTTGACTTTGCTGCCATCGATGATGCGATCTTTTTCCACGATACCGACGCAGAAGCCCGCCAGGTCATAATCGCCCGCTCGATAGATGCCAGGCATTTCAGCGGTCTCACCCCCGATCAACGCTGCGCCTGCTTGCCTGCAGCCGTCCGCGATACCGGCGATCACATCAGCGGCGACATTGGTGTCGAGCGCGCCGGTGGCATAGTAATCGAGAAAGAAAAGCGGCTCGGCACCCATGACCAGAATGTCATTCACGCACATCGCAACCAGATCGATCCCGATCGTATCGTGCCTGCCCAACTGAATTGCCAGTCGTAATTTGGTGCCCACGCCGTCCGTGCCGGACACCAGTATCGGTTGCCTGTAGCGCTCGAGCGGGAGTTCAAACAGGCCGCCGAAGCCGCCGATATTGCCGATCATGCCAGGGCGATGCGTGCTGGCAACGCTGTGCTTTATTTTTTTCACCAGCTCATTGCCGGCGTCGATATCCACGCCGGCATCACGATAGCTCAGTGACTTTTTAGGGTTCTGTTCTGACATAACTTTTCAAGAGCTTACCAAGCTGTGGTATTGTACACCCTCCTGACAATCGAATAGAGTATTCTCCGGAAAATTGTTGTTCAGCATGAAAGCCCTGTTATCGCTGTGGTCGGCAATGTGGTTGGCGACAGCAAGTTGTCTATTTCTTTTAGCAGCGGTGGTACCTGCCAGTCACGCTGTCGTTGTCGCCGGTCTGTACGACGTTGAGTTTCCTGTGCCCGATCAGAGCAGCAAGGTGCGCAATGCTGTTTTTGCCAAAGGACTCGAGGAAGTCCTGATCAGAGTCTCCGGCAACCGTTCGATTCTGGAGGAAGTCAAGCCTGCCGCGGCCGCTACCTATGTGCAGCGTTTCAGCTATGCCGAGCAGCTCGAAAGTGATGCTGGGAAAGAATCGGCCGCGGGTGACTACACGCTGCAGGTTCAATATGACGCGGCGAAGATCATCAGCCTGTTGCGCAATAATGCTCAGCCCGTGTGGGGCGAACATCGGAGCGAGGCGGTCGTCTGGATTGCAGTTCGCGATGGGACCAACCGTTATGTACTGAAAGACAGCGACCAATCGCTGTTGAAGGAGGCGCTGGGGCAGTCGGCGAGCCGTCGTGGTCTGCCGGTGATCTGGCCTGCGAACGACCCTAGGGATCAGCAACAGCTGAGTTTTATGGATCTATGGGCAACCTTCGCCGAGCCGATTAAAGCTGCATCCGGGCGTTACAGCACTGGACCGGCGATTGTCGGCAGGCTGTCATGGACGGGCAGCGAATGGCGTAGCGACTGGTCGCTATTTATCGCCAGCTCGTCTCACAGCTGGGCGCTCAGGGCGAGCGATTACGGCAGCATGGTTTCGGAAGCCGTCGATCTGGCGGCAGACAAGATTGGGCAATATTACGCCGTGCTCGAACGAACGGACACGACCGCGTCCGATCTACTGGTCGAAGTCAATAATATCGATTCCTTGCAGAGTTATCGCAAGATCCAGAATTTCCTCGATAACCTTGCAGCCGTTCGCCAGACGAGTCTGGTGCGTCTTGATGAAGATGTTGCGGTTTTCCGAATTGACCTTCGTGGTGATGTCAATGACTTCGTGAAGCTGGTTGCGATCGATAAAAAGCTCGAGCCCATCCGCGAGTCGATTCAGGGCGGCGTTGTTCCCCAACAGCAGACAATGCTGCGCTATAGCTATCGTCAGTAGCCTCCTGTGAACGACATCTTTGGCTGCAACCAAGCGTCGATCCGGGCTGGTGGCTGTGCGGACACAACCAGCTCAGACACCGAACCGGCAGGGTTTCACCCGCCCAGGCAGGCTTCGCTGACAACATGAGGACGACTCAGAAGCTATGATGAAGCAGCCACGTTATCAGCAGTTGCCACTTTCATTTGAACCTCGAGAGCATTACTCCTTCGATAACTTTGTCAGTGGCTGTAATCAACTGGCGGTGGATCTTGTCAGGCAGATGGCTGCCAACACGGGCGAAGCGCAGGTTTTCATCTGGGCTGAGCGCGGTAAAGGCAAAAGTCACTTGCTGCAAGCTGCTTGTAACCTTGCCGACCGCTTGGCTATGAAAGTATGTTATCTGCCAGTCCGTCAGTTCGTCCGTGCCTCACCAGAAATCTTCGAAGGTCTCGAACAGCTCGATATGGTCTGTATCGATGATATTGATATCATTATAAGTGATCGACCCTGGGAAGAGGCCTTGTTCGATTTGATCAATCGTCTCAGAGACTGCAGGAAACGTCTGTTGTTGGCGTCCGCCTGTTCACCTGACTCCTGCGATATCGGCCTGCCTGATCTGCGTTCACGCTTGCAATGGGGGCCGGTGTTCTATCTGCGGGAACTCGATGACGCGGACAAAATTAAGGCACTGAAAATGCGTGCCGATCAATACGGGCTCGAGATGACCGATAGCGTCGCAAACTATCTGATGACGCACTATCCAAGGGACTTGTTCGGTCTTTTTGAGCGGCTGGACTATCTCGACAAAGCCTCCATGGCCATGCAGCGCCGGCTCACTGTACCGTTCGTCAAGACCGTGCTCGATGCTGACTGAGCGGGCCAATTGCTCGTCATCGCGAGCCGCGACAGGGGCACGGCAAGCTCCTGAATATTGCGCTTTCGTTGACCTCCTGAATCCAGGCGGTTGAAATGCCGCGAGACATGAAGGATGCTGCGCTTTGCTCGCAATGGCGTGAGACTACAAGCGCATCAGGAGCTTGAACGAACGTCATTCCAAGCCTCTTCGAGACGACTACTCAAAATGTCGCTTCAATATAAGTGTTCTCTCGTCCATCGAGTGAGACAGGCGGGCTCTGTTAGTTGGCAGCCTGTCTGCTAGCATAGCGGGTGTAGAGTACGGTGCCGGCGAAAAAGAAAAGGCTGCAGGCAATGAGGTACAAACCATACCAGATGTCTTCGTCCGCGCTGGCATACCAGACCCCAACAACGAAATAGAATATCGCCAGATACATCGCCCAGGCATGGGTGTAGATACGGCCGGCCAGCAGACCGCGCAATGGAAACATCAGCGGGCCGAGTTGAACGATCAGCATGATCGATATGGCATGATCGGGCGTTTCATTGATGAAGATATGCCAGACGTAGATACCGATGAGGAGACCAAAATAACCGGCCAGTGTGGTCCAGCGCGCGATTACCACGTTGTTGATTTGCACTCGTCTTACCTTTGTGGGTTGCTCGTTTTTGCTGCCCGGGGCGTCAGCGTAAGCTGGCGCGCACTCGCAATCATTCCTCGATCGCGCATCAGGCCGGGTTCAGGCCAGTTTCTTGGCGGCTTCAGCGACACGCTGTCCCAGCGCCAAGCAGAGCTTGCGTTCCTCTTCACTGAGCGGATGCGTCTCGAGATCATCGGTCAGGCGGCTGGCGCCATAAGGTGTGCCACCCGTCTTCGTGCGAGAAAGTTCGATCTGCGTGTACGGCAAGCCGACGATCAGCATTCCATGATGGAGTAGCGGCAGCATCATCGTCAGCAAGGTCGTTTCCTGGCCGCCATGCAGACTTGTGCTCGCTGTGAAAACGCCTGCAGGTTTACCGACCAGAGCGCCCGACATCCATATCGGGCTGGTCGTGTCGATGAAGTGCTTGAGTGCTGCAGGCATGTTACCGAAATGAGTTGGCGCGCCCATGACCAGGCCGGCGCATTGCTCGAGATCATCATTGGTCGCGTACAAGGGACCGCTCTCTGGAATCGTGTCCTCGATCTGTTCGCACACCGGTGAGACCGGCGGCACGGTTCGGATTCGCGCACGCATGTCATCGACCTGCTCGATACCACGCGCGACCGTATTGGCCATCTCTGCAGTGGTGCCGCCGGGGCTGTAATAAAGCACGAGGATTTCTGCCATCAGAGAATGTCCAGTATCTTTTCCGGAGGACGCCCAATGACCGCCTTGTCGTCATGGATCAGGATCGGACGCTCAATCAAAATCGGGTGTTCATGCATTGCTTTGATCAGATCCTGCCGACTGAGACCGGGATCATCCAGCTGCTTTTCTTTGTAAACTTTTTCTTTGGTTCGCATCAGCTGACGCGGCTCCAGGCCAAGCACATCCAGTGTCCGCTCGATCTCGCGCACGCTCGGTGGCTCTTTCAGGTAGAGAATAACGTTTGGCGCGATGCCTTTTGATTCAATCAGTTGCAGGGCCTGTCGCGATTTGCTGCAACGCGGATTATGGTATATCGTCACGGCTGATGTCATTCGACTGTCTCTCACGTGTACTGATGAAGCGGTAGCTTACTGGATGTCGACGACGTATTAAAGCGTTATCTAATATAAGCGAATGCGCTTGACACCATTTCCACACATTGATAATTTCGTCGCTATAATCAACACGATAACTACAACCGATCATTTCTAACACCAAAACAAACCAATTCCGAATCTGGAGAGGATTATGATATTGCGAACCCTAGCGCGTTTAACTGCTGCCTTTGCCCTGAGTCTGGGACTGCTGGCAGGTTGTGCAACCACCGGCGAAGAAGGCCCAAGTGCTGCTGAACAGGCCATTGCGGATGCCAAGGCGGCCAATGCTGAAGCTGCAGCATTGGGCTACGAATGGCGTGACACAGGTTCACTGATCGAGCAGGCTGAGAAAGCCATGGCAGACGGCGATGAGGATAAAGCATTGCAGTTGGCAAATCAGGCGATCGCACAAGCGGAGGCCGCCAAAGCTCAGGCTGCGGCTGAACAACAGAAGTTCCTCGACAGGACCAGCGGAGAGCTGACCGATACGATGCCAGCGGCTGCCGCGATGTCGATGGATAGCTACACCGTCGTCCGTGGTGACAACCTTTGGAACATTTCGGGCAAAAGCTCTATCTACGGCGATCCCTACCAGTGGCCGCTGATTTACAAGGCGAATCGCACCCAGATAAAGGATCCTGACCTGATTTTCCCTGGGCAGAACTTCGATATCGATCGTAACGCAACAGCAGCCGAGATCGATGCAGCTGTCAACCATGCTAGAACGCGCGGTGCGTGGTCGGTGGGTGACGTAGAACAGGCAGACCTGGACTATCTAGCCAGATAAGCCGACAACATTGGCGATATCAAGGCCCGTCCGCGGGCCTTTTTTATGGTGCCGCTGAATGGAACCGGATGAGCGCGCGTGAGGTCACAAACCTGCGAATACTGGCGTCACGACCAATCCAGGAGTCGTTGCTGACGGCCGCAGTTGGGCCGATGTCTTCAACGCCTGGTGGCGAACCTGCGCAGGACGCGTTACCTTGATTTGACGAAGAACATGATTGCATCTGCACATCATTTTATTGTAGCGGCTGTAATGGGCTGTGTGCTGCTGCTGGGTGGCGATCAGGCCTTTGCCGAAACGCGCGATCCCGAGGCCTTCTTTTTTTCTGAAAGTTTCGGCATGTTTGACGAAGAGCTGGCAAACGCCAGAGATCAGGGCAAGAAGGGTGTATTGATCATGTTCCAACAGGATGAATGCCCGTACTGCCATCGTATGCGCACGACCGTGCTCAATCAGAAAAAAGTCCAGGAATACTACCGCCAGCACTTCCTTATTTTTCACGTTGACATCGAGGGTGATCTCGAGATCACGGATTTTTCCGGCCAGGCTATGGCGGAAAAAGACTTCGCGTTCAAGAAAAATCGTGTACGCGCGACGCCCGTATTCGCCTTTTTCGATCTGAACGGA
>JARFQK010000363.1 GCA_029287815.1 Gammaproteobacteria bacterium | reverse complement strand
CACCAGGCCTGCCTGTATTAATCTGGGGGTGTGTTTCATAGGCGCGATTTCTTCAAAATTAAGAGTCAGATTCATTGCTGTTCCACATACTAAGTCATTAGATGATATCGAACACCGATATGAAAGCGCTATCTTCACTAGCCCGCATTTCTCACCAGGCGGCGACGCATATTGATAAGGTATTGGCCAGACCGAGCAAGTTGCGATGATCGACAATACAGTGTGTTTTTCAAGCATGCCTATCACGGTTCAGGCTGGTCTTCGTGCCCGTTAGCTTGCTCTTCACTCAAACCGTAGCTATTGCTACGCTTTTCGCTCCAGAGCGGCGCTTACGGGCACGAATCCTGCGCCTGCTCCCGTGATCCTGGTGAGAAATGCGGGCTAGTAAAAGATGGAGACCCCCCAGCTCTGCTGGGGAGGCCAGCGTAGTTTGACAGTACCGGGAATCTCATAGTAACTCCCAAGCGTGAGCCGCCAAGCACCACGCAAAGGAGAAACCATGAGAGAAGTAAACAGTTTAAACCACACCCGATGGGAGTGTAAGTATCATATCGTGTTTATCCCGAAGTATCGGAAGAAAGCGATTTTCGGCCAGATACGAAAAGAGTTGGGCGAAGTATTTCATCGACTGGCACGCCAGAGGGAATGTTTGATCGGGGAAGGGCACTTAATGCCCGATCATGTTCATATGATGATTTCGATTCCGCCGAAATATGCGGTTGCCCAGGTGATCGGCTATATCAAAGGGAAAAGTGCGATCCATATAGCACGACAATATAGCGGCAGGGCAAGAAATTATGTGGGCCAGCATTTTTGGGCCAGAGGGTATTTTGCCTCGACGGTCGGAAGAGATGAGGAAGTTATTCGGTCGTATATCCGGCACCAGGAACAGGAAGACCGCAGACTGGATCAGTTGAAACTAATGTAAACGACCCCTTTGGGGGAGCAAGGAGCGAAAGCTCCGTAACCGCCGCTTTGAGCGGCTCATAAAACTAAAGCCCCCGGCTTGGCCGGGGGATACTTACTCGTCTCGAAGAGACTTGAATTTTCGTGAGTAAATGGTCCGGATCCGCTCGCATTAAAGCGTCATTGCGAGCGAAGCGAAGCAACCTTTCGAACCTTGCGCCGCTTCAATGGCTTAGATTCAGTGGTTCAACGAAAACGCCAAATTCAGGAGATTGCCACGCCGCTGTCGCGGCTCGCAATGACGAGTAATTGAGACAACAGTGAGTCAGAGCCTATCTAGACAATGAGAGCCGGCCAACAAATCAAGTATCGTGGTGCGCATGGCGCACCCTACGGTTTGCTCATTCGAAGGCTAGCTTGAGCTGGGCTTTTTGAGCCAGAGCGGCTACAGTGGGTTAAAATATGCGGAATCATTAGAATTAGAAAATCAAAAATCGCAATGCCTGAAGCATCACCGGTCATACAGATCACCGACCTGCGCTTCGCCTGGAAAAAGCAGGCGCAGCCCGTGCTGAACATTGCCTCGCTGGAGATCAACCGCGAGGAACGCGTATTTTTGCGTGGTCCCAGCGGCAGTGGCAAATCGACGCTGTTGAATCTGCTTGCTGGTGTGGCGTTGCCCCAGTCCGGTGTGTTGAAAGTCCTCGGACGGGACATGAATACGCTCGGCAGCGCGCAGCGCGACCACTTCCGTGCTGATCACATCGGCCTTATTTTCCAGATGTTCAATTTGATCCCCTATCTGTCCGTGGTCGAGAATGTCACCCTGCCGTGCCGTTTCTCCGGTAAGCGCAGGCACAAGGTGCTGGCGCAGGGCGACAGCCTCGAGCACGAGGCGATGCGCCTGCTCGACCACCTCGACATGGCGCACGCCGACGTGTTGCACGAGCCGGTAAGCGAACTCAGCGTCGGCCAGCAGCAGCGCGTCGCTGCGGCGCGGGCACTGATCGGTGCACCGGAGTTGGTGATCGCCGATGAACCGACTTCGTCGCTGGACGCGGACCGTCGCAGCGCATTCATCGACCTGCTGTTCCGCGAATGCGACAGTGCCAATGCGACCCTGGTTTTTGTTAGCCACGACAATACCTTGCAGGCACCGTTCGAACGCACCATCGAATTTGATCAATTGAACCGCGCAGCGCAGGCACAGCCGAAGTTGCACGTGGTGTCGTAGGGGCTTGCATTATGGCAATACTCGGCCTGGCCATCAAAAGCTTTCGTAACCGCAAGTTCACCACCGGCCTGACGGTGCTGTCGATTGCGCTCAGCGTGATGCTACTGCTCGGCATCGAGAAAATCCGCGTCGGGGCAGAATCGAGCTTCACCAGCACGATATCCGGCACCGACCTGATCGTCGGCGCTCGCAGCAGTCCAGTGCAGCTGCTGCTGTATTCGGTGTTCCATATCGGCAATCCGACCAACAACATCAGCGTTCACAGCTACGAGGAAATCAGCGAACAGCCGCAGGTAAAGTGGGCGATACCGCTGTCGCTCGGTGACAGCCACAAAGGCTATCGCGTGGTGGGTACCTCGGCGGATTTCTATCAGCACTATCGTTTTGGCAAGCAGCAAAGCTTACAACTCGAGCAGGGTGCATGGTTCGGTGAAGGCTATCAGGCCGTCGTTGGTGCAGACGTGGCCGCGGCCCAGGGCTACGAGCCGGGCACAGAAATCATCATCGCACACGGCAGTGGTGATGAAAGTTTTGTCACCCACGCCGACAAACCGTTCCGAATCACTGGCGTTCTGCAGCGCACCGGTACGCCGGTCGACCGAGCCGTCTATGTTGGCCTGGAAAGCATCGATGCGATTCACGAAAGCTTCGAAGGTGATGAGCACGGCCACGATCCACTGATGCGCCATGCTGACCATGCCGATGAATCGGAAGAGGGCGAACTGAGCGCGATATTGATCGGTCTGCAATCGCGCGGGGCTGCGTTAGCGATGCAGCGCACGATCAACGAGCACGATCACGAGCCGCTGACCGCAATCATGCCTGGTACGGTCTTGCTCGAAGTCTGGCAGATGATGGGCACGGTGGAAAACGTACTCATGGTCGTGTCGGGCTTCGTGGTCGCGGTCGGCCTGTTCAGCATGCTGATCATCCTGATGACCAGCCTTAACGAACGCCGGCGGGAGATGGCAATACTGCGGTCGGTGGGGGCGCGTCCGGCGCACGTGTTCGTGCTGATCATGGGCGAGGCTGTGTTCTTGACGTTGCTGGCCATTATTCTGGGCCTTGCGATGGTTTATGCTCTGATGTTATTCATGCAGCCCTGGCTGGAATCCGCTTTTGGCCTGTACGTCGCGATAGGCTGGCCGAATACGACCGAGTTGATATTATTGTCGGTTATCGCCCTGTGCGGCTTCCTGATCGGATTGATACCGAGCCTGCGCATCTACCGTTATTCACTTGCCGATGGCATGACGATAAGGGTATGAGAGCTAGATTATCAACATTGCTGTATCCCTTACGCGTCATTGCGAGGAGCGACAGCGACATGGCAATCTCCATTCCGTAGGGTGCGCTGTGCGCACCATGTCGGTCGTGCAGAATCGTATAACCCGGTGCGCGCGGCGCACCCTACAATTGACTTGAGGTCCGCATGAAGCCGGCATCTACGAACGCGTGTTTGCGTTAATCATTTGCCGGTTTCTCGCAGGGGTAGAAATAAAGCGAATTCGAACAACAGTTCAGAAAGGGTGGTAGTGAGATGTTTATGAAATTTCCCTTGATTCTTTGTATTGCTGCATTTGTTATGTTATCGAGCTTGCATGCCAATGCCGAAGATGTTCGTGAGCTAACATGGGATGACCTGATACCCAGTGACCTGCACTTTGATGATCCGTTCGAAAAACTGACCGATCAACAATTGTACGATCTCGGCACAGTCGCGTTATACCGACAGAGGAAAGCCAGCAAGGAAGACTTCGACAACCCCTCCGAAAGCTATTATCAGGAAGCCCTGGCTCAGCTGAAGGCTGATGAGGTCGACATCGATGGTCTGCTGGCGATGCGCGAGGAGATTACCGAGAAACGCCGTGCTCGCGGCCAGACTGCCAATGCTGAATTGAACGGTCAGAACATCCGGTTGCCGGGTTACCTGTTGCCGTTGGAGTTCAAGGAAAAGCAAGTCACCGAGTTCTTGCTGGTGCCCTGGGTGGGAGCCTGCATCCACACGCCACCGCCACCGCCCAACCAGATCGTGCATGTAAAGATGGACAAGGGTTATGACATTGGCGAAACGCTATTCACGCCGGTGTGGGTCAATGGCGTGGTCAGGACCGAGAAGAACAATCCTGAGCTGTCGTTTGTCGATGGCACACAGAGCATTGATGTGAGTTATGTGATGCAGGCCGAGAAGGTCGAGCCCTACGAGGAATAGCGCTGCTTCAACGGGCCAGGAGAGCAATCCTTGTTAGGCTGCAAGGTTCGCAAGGGATTGTCGATCTTGCGACGTGATGTTACCTGGCGATATTGATTGAAGGCATTGAAAGCGCAGTTGTGCATTTGGTTTGTCGTTGGTCAGTTCGCGGCTGAGGCGGATGGTAGGCTATGGGTGCGTGTCAGCAGTGTCGGGTGGATACGGCGAGTTGGACTTCGGGGGGTTATTTGCAGAGTGTGAAAATGCAGCTTTGGAGTAAGTGTTAGAACATGGCGCGTGTAACTGAAAAAAACAACTTCGTTTTCCTGACGGTTTCGCTGGTCGTCCTGCTCCTGGTCGCAGCAGTGGTTGATCAGTTTCCGATTCCGCTGGGCACGCATTTGGTGCAGGCGCTTACCGTGCTTACGCTCGCTTCCGGCGTGGTCGGCCTACGCGATAAACGGTTGCATTTCAGCACAAAAATCGGATTGATTGTCGGCGTGGCTGCCATCGTGCTGCTGAGCGCAATATTGGACGCATCCGGTCTGCATTATGCCCATTTGCTGATATTGATCAGTTTCTACATCTATGCGACCTGGCTTGCGGCGAGGCAGGTGTTGTTCACCGGTCCGATTGACACGAACAAAATTGTCGGTGCGATCTGCATCTACCTGCTGATGGGCCTGATCTGGGCGCTCGCCTACCTGCTGATTGCGCAGGCAACACCGGGTGCATTCAATGGCCTGGACCAATTGCCCTGGTACCAGAACTTTGCCGATGTGTCGTATTACAGCTACGTCACCCTGACAACATTGGGCTACGGCGATATCAGCCCGGTTGCGCCGGTCGCACGCTTTCTGGTTTACATGGAAGCGATCGTCGGTGTGTTCTACATGGCCATATTGGTGGCCAGCCTGGTCGGTATACGTACCTCTGCGATTCAGATAAAGGGTGATTAATCATTGCTGTCCCGGATAGATGATGACCTAATTGAGTCGCTGACTGCCATACCCGTGCGTAGCCCGGATGGAGTGGAACGGAATCCGGGGTTGTGCTGACCAGGCTGTGAACGCAGCGTCGCTAAAATTAATGTAGTGTCCTTTTGTTGGCCCTATTTCGTCTGTTATAAGGTGGCGTCGATTTGTTGAGGTATGCCAGGTTATCCATGCTGTTTCTTCGACGAAGAACTCTCAAGGCGATCAGCGCAGCTATATTGCTAGCCGCAATATCCGCTTCTGTTGCTGGCGAGACCGAGCTGTGGCGCCTGGATCTTGTTGCTGAATCCCAGGAAGTGGGTCCTGAAGCCTTTCCGGCATGGATGGAAGAAGAAGGATTTCAGCCTTTCAATTATTTGTTTTTCAAGCGCCGCCCTGAGCACTGGCGAATTGGACCTTGCGATGGCAGTCCGCAGCGGTGCCTGGTATTGCATGAGAAGAAATCGAGCTCGCACATCATTTATCGCTTTGAGCCTGCCCTGACTGTTGGGGATAGTATGATGGTTGAGCTTGCCTACCTGGTGAAAGCGCAGCCGGAAGGCGCTCGTTTGGACCAGAAGGACAAAGAGGACGCGCCCCTGAGGATCTTTTTGAGTTTCCAGACAGAGGATGGTCTGCTTCATCTGGCCCTGACCGACAGCGCTGCGCATGCAGCAGAAACGGTGGTCAGGTCCGAGCGCGAACCCGATGCCATCCGCTACTACATGCTGCCTGACCGGTCAGAAGCTGACGGCTACCAGACCAGCCGATTTCCGCTGAAAACCATTTTTCATAAGGCGTTTGGGCCGCGGGATCCGGGGACATTGGTGGCGATCGGTATCAAATCAGACAGTAATAATCTCGGTGGCGAAAGCCTCACCTACCTGAAAACACTGCGTTTGGTTCGCTAGCCCGCATTTCTCACCAGGATCGCGGGAGCAGGCGCAGGATTCGTGTTCGTAAGCGCCGCTCTGGAGCGAAAAGCGTAGCAATTGCTACGGTTTGAGTGAAGAGCAAGCTTACGAACACGAAGACCAGCCTGAACCG
>JARFQK010000111.1 GCA_029287815.1 Gammaproteobacteria bacterium | reverse complement strand
CTGATGATTTCAGAGTTGGTCACTGTCACCGGGTCCGGTCAGCTGGATTGGGTCAACCGGAAATTGGATTACCAGCCGGTCATCGATATGCATGTGAAGAACACGGGTAATGTGCGTGACAAATTAAGAGACAATCCGATGCGGTACCACCTGGAGGGACCGCTCGGGCAACTGACCTGCAGATTCGACGTTGACCGCTACGATCTTCATATGGGTCGGTTGATGATCCAGGAAGCCAAGGCCCACAGAAATCGAATGATCAACAGCCAATCCGGGCATTCCTGGCAAAACGTGTTGAGCAAATAGCGCTAGCCCGCATGTTGCAGGGCTTGGACTTTACATACTCGTCTTTGCGGGCAGTGATAGCGACGCGGCAATCTCTTTACGCCTGCATAACACCCAGAAGTACCTACCGTTCATCGGTGATTTTCGACCGTTCGTCGGCCTGGCCTCTGCTGGCTCAGCATTCCGACAATATTAGCCTATTCTAATAAACCGCTGCGGCTACCAACTCAGGTATTGGAACCCGATCACAACCCGAACGATCGGGGCATCGAAGGTGCACTGATCGTTCGGCAATTCCGGTTTCCTGTAGCCGCTGGGCAGATACCCAGGCTGACGCGCTTTCGACTGATGTTCACGTCGTAGTGCAAAGCTGGATTGGCTTTTCGGTGGAATTTATGTCGGTGGACGCGATGTTCAAGTTATGCGGAGCATTGGTGACCGTGCTGACGGTCATCTGCATGGGTACGGCTCGTGCTGATGTGACCAAGGTCACATACGCTACCTATACCAACGGTGGTTATCAGCTGTTACACGAGCCGGTTCGCAGTAGTGCCGAACTGTTGCTGAGCGATAATGTTTACGAGGTGCAACAGGATACGTCTACGATGTCGTTTCGTGTGGACACGCCTTTGGGCGATGTCTGGGCCAGTTTCGATGAGTTTGACGGGCGCTTCACCATGACAGACGCCGATCTGAGCGATAAGCTGGCTTCTGTTGAAGTGAATACCGCCAGCTTGGAAACCGGAGCCGGTCTGGTCGGTATGCTGCTTAGAGGCGAAAAGTTCTTTGACGTTGAAAACTTTCCCGCGATTCGCTTCGTCGGTCACAGCTTGGAATGGTACAAAGAAAAGCACGCGGTGTTGAAGGGCGAATTGACGATCAAGAACGTGACCACACAGGTGGCGTTCTACCTGAAGGTCATCGATGCCGATACCGATGGAGCTTTCTCGGAGCGAATCACCGTCGAGGCTTCAACCACAATACGACGGACCGAGTTCGGTATATTTTCGCTGCTGCCGGCCGTCAGTGACAACGTGAATCTGTTCATGACCATTGATGCGGTGAAAACGAGCGCGCTATCGATGAAATAGGCCGGGTTATCATCTTTGGTCCGGTCAGGAGCAGGTTCGAGGCAGATTGTATTCTTCGCGAATGTCCCCAAGTTTTTTTAACGTCGCCTGCAATGTGGTTTCGGCTTCAGCTTCAGTCTTGATATCCCAGTCGGTCTCGACGATTTCGGGAAACAGGGTCGTTGCCTGGGTCTGATCGCCCTTATCAGCGTAACTCAGGACCTCCAGCCAGAGACCGGCGAGGGCAAAGTTTGGATTGCTTGATTTTCGCGCCAGTCCCGCCTGTTGCAGGCTGACATCATGTTCGCAGTCTGCAAGCGCTTGCAGGCCTTTGAAGGCGTCATCTCCGATGCTGTTGCGCAACTCCTGTTCCGTCGCCTGACGTTGCTCCGCGATCTTTTTATCGACCTGAGCACCGCCCATTGCGCCAGCAGTTGCGCCGACAGCGCCGCCGTAAACCGCACCCCGCGCCGCCGCGTCTGCGGGATCGCCGCCAAAAACGAGCGCACTAACCAGGCCGCCAACAGCGCCGGATACCGCGCCAGTGGTTGCGCCGGTTCCCGCGCCCTTGGTCGCGTATTCACCGCAGGCAGTCACTTGCAGGCCCAGTATCAGCGCGAACAAAAAGGAAGTAGCTTTCGACAGGGCAAATAGGGGCATCGGTGTATTCATTAGTGTCGCGGTGTTGTGATAATTTGGATCATTCTGCTAGGAAATCGTTTAATGTCAACAGAATTTCTGACATTTTTGCAGGGTCCGTTGTCCTCTGGCTATTCGCTCTGAGCTGCGTCAGAATAGCAGCTTTGGAAATCCGGTGAGAGTGATGAAAAAGAAAATAATCAATATGCTGGAGCTGCAGGATAGCATGAACCGTAAAGTGAATGCCGACTGGCGCAACGCCGGTTTCGAGTGGTACCGCGCGATCTGGATGGAATCGGCGGAGATGCTCGATCACTACGGCTGGAAATGGTGGAAGAAGCAGGAAGCGGATGTGATGCAGGTGAAACTGGAGGTCGTTGATATCGTGCACTTCGGACTGAGCATACGCCTGGTACAGGGCGCAAGTCAGGACAGCACCATCGAGCAGATTGCCGAGGCCATTGCGATCGACTTCGAGCATCCGCGAACCACAGCTGACGTCCGAACGAATATCGAATTGCTCGCAAGCGCAACCCTGCTCGATCAGGGGGCGCATTTTTCGATCATAGCCGGCATCATGGACCATTTGGACATGGCTTTCGACGAGCTCTACGAGGTCTATGTGGGTAAGAATATTCTGAATATCTTCAGGCAGGATAATGGCTATAAAGACGGCAGCTATCAGAAGGTCTGGGGAGGGCGCGAGGACAACGAGCACCTTGCCGATGTGTTGACGAGGCTCGACTGCAACAAGGCTTCTTTCAAAGATGACATTTATCAGGCATTGACCGAAATCTATTGCAGTCAGTGTGCCGCATAGTCATACGGTAAACGTTGCGCATGGCCCGCTGTGCGGCGATGGCATCCCTGCTCATGATCACATTCCGACTCAAAAAAAACCCGGCGTAGCCGGGTTTTCTTATATGGTCCGATAGTCTGCTTTACTTAATTTTCGCTTCCTTGTAGATGACATGCTTGCGTACGACCGGATCAAACTTCTTGATCGCCATCTTTTCGGGCATGTTCTTTTTGTTCTTGGTCGTTGTGTAGTAATGGCCAGTTCCAGCGGACGAAACCAGCTTGATTTTGTCTCTCATGATCGATCAATCCTCCTCAGATCTTTTCGCCGCGGGCACGGATATCCTTGAGTACAGCATCGATGCCTTTCTTGTCGATGATGCGCATGCCATGCGTGGACACCCGCAATTTTACGAAGCGCTTTTCGCTCTCCACCCAGAAACGGTGGGTGTGCAGGTTCGGCAAAAAACGCCGCCGGGTTTTGTTGTGAGCATGAGATACATTGTTACCGGTCATCGGGCTCTTTCCGGTGACCTGACATACTCTTGACATCGTAAAAACTCCAAAGGTTCGCGCCGGCCGGAGCGGGCACACTCAAAAGACCAGCAATTCTAGCTGAGTTTAGACTCTGGTACAAGATCGAATCAGCGGCTCTGGCCGGGGGCGACGCGTGTTTGCCCGGGCATCGCCGGAATAGGCTTGAAATCGCCGTCCAGCCCTGTCAGAGTCGGCGCAACTGAACGATCAAGGAAACCCATGGATATTGTGTACATCGAGGACTTGCGCATCGAAACCGTGATCGGAATCTACGATTGGGAGCGTGAAATCAAGCAAGTCGTCAGTATCGATTTGGAAATGGCTGCCGATAATCGCAAGGCAGCCGCAACCGAGCGTATTGAGGACGCGCTGAACTACAAAGCCGTTGCCAAGCGTTTGATTCAGTTCGTCGGGGAAAGTGAATTCCAGCTGGTCGAGACGCTGGCCGAGCGCATTGCCGAAATCGTTCTCGATGAGTTCGAGGTCGCCTGGCTCAGGCTGAAGCTGGGCAAGCCGGGGGCAGTCACCGGCTCCAGGGAGGTCGGGGTGATCATCGAACGTGGCGAACGTTCTTAATGGCCAGAATCTATATCAGTCTGGGTAGCAATATCAGCCGCGAGCGCAACACCCGGAGCGGCATCAAGGCCCTTCGCGAACGTTTTGGCGCGCTCGAGTTGTCAACCGTATACGAGAGTGAGGCGGTCGGATTTGAAGGCCATGACTTCTACAACATGGTGATCGCCTGTGAAGTCAGCGAGAGTGTTCACGACATCAACCGCGCGCTCGGCGCGATCGAGGATGCTCACGGCCGTGATCGGAGCGGCCCGCGATTTTCGTCTCGCACGCTCGATCTCGACTTGCTGCTTTACGATGATCTGGTGCTGGATGAGCAGGGGCTCAAGCTGCCGCGTGAAGAAATCCTGAAAAACGCGTTCGTGCTGTGGCCCCTGGCAGAGATAGCGCCGGCTCGGCTGCATCCAATGACCCATAAGAGCTACGCCGAACACTGGGCGACATTCGATAAATCGAAGGAAAACCTGGCACCGATCGACTTTCGATTCGACTGATCAGGCGGGCTAAATAGGCCGTTGATTTGGGCTTAATTGACTGAAGTCACTATGCATTCGCAAGATCATGCGTCCGCCTTCGTGCAATATTCGGGCTACTCCGCATTGTGGATGAACTTGCCCCAGTTCCAGGATTTCAGCACCCGTTTGCCTTCTAGCGCAAAGGTCTCGACGGTCATTTCCGGCAGCGTCAATATCATGCAGCTGTGATTGAACTGGGTACTGCCCGGATTGATCACCAGAACTTCACCGAGTTGTTCGACGAATACCTGGTGCGTATGACCGACGATCAGCACATCGTAATCGAAGCTTTGTAGTTGACGTTTCCAGTGATGTTTGTGCTCAGGGATCAACTGACCGTCGACATCCAGCAACTTGATGCCGCCATGCTGGGAAGCGGGTGGCTCCGCATGCACCATGTATATCCGCTTGCCCTCGATCGACACAGCGAGTTTTTCCGGCAAAGCGCGCAGAAAAATTTTTTCCGGCGTCTCGGCTTCTTCAACGTACGCTGCCAGGTAGGCCTGATCGTGATTGCCGATCACGGTCTCGCAATCGTATTCGACCAGCAGGTCGATCACCGGTTTGAGCTCGTCGAAGTAGCCGGCGATATCGCCCGGACAAATGATGCGGTCGACCCGTTCACGTTCGAAAATCGATAGCGCCTCCGCAACAGGCGCTGACTTGGCGTGAACATCGCTGAGCAGGCCGATCCGGGTCGTCACAGCTATGAAAAGGCGCCGATGATCGGGCTGCTATTAGGCATGATCGCTGTTAGCTCTGCTGACCAGGATCACGGTCGCGATTCAGATGTTCAGTGACCGGCCGCCGTCGACCGGTACGATATGGCCGGTGATGTAATCGGCGTCTCTGATCAGGAACAGTATCGCCTTGGCGATGTCTCCGGGTTCACCGTGGCGTTTCAGTGCGGTGCGCTCGATGATCTGCTGCTTGGTAGTTTCATCCATATCGTTATCCGGCCACAGGATCGCACCGGGTCCAATGCCGTTGACCCGGATTTCGGGTCCCAGCTCCTTTGCCAGCGATTGCGTCAGCATCGCAAGGCCGGCTTTGGCAGCACAATAGACCGGATGCTTGCTCATCGGGCGGAACGCGTGGATGTCGACAATATTGATGATGCAGCCATTGTTTTCCCTGAGATAAGGCATTGCTGCTTGAGACAGGAATAGTGGCGCTTTCAGATTGCTGTTGATCAAATTGTGCCAGTGGCCCAGCGTGATCGTACCGAGCGGTGTTGGGAAAAAACTGGACGCGTTGTTGATCAGCACGTCCAGATGACCCCAGACCTCGACCGCATCCTCGATTATCCTGCTGTAGACATGGTCGTCATCGAGGTCGCCCTGGAGCACTACGGCTGAATTCTCGCGTTGCTGGTTGAGTTCGTAGCAGAGCTCGTCTGCCTGCTTCTGCGAAGAGCGATAATGAATGATGATGTTCATGCCGGCAGCGTGCAGTACGCGTGATGTCTCGGCGCCGATGCGTTTTGCTCCGCCGGTGATCAGTACGGTCTTTCTGCCAGTTTCTGGGTTAGAATCCATAGTTTGTGTTCCTGTTCTCGTGCTGTGCTGTCGCCCTTCGAGCGGGCAGCGGTCGGCTGCGAGCGCCAATATTCGCACAAATCAACGCTCCAACCAATATGATGCCAACAGTGGAAACATTACCGCCGCCGGACCAGGTGGCGAAACAGCGTAGCGATGCCTTGTCGGCCCGTATTCTCCGAGCGTGTCAGCAACAGGGCGGGTCCATCGCTTTCAGCGACTACATGCGAATGGCTTTGTATGAACCGGTCAATGGCTATTACAGCAGCGGTTCACCGATACTCGGCCAAGCCGGTGACTTCATAACCGCCCCTGAAGTTTCGCCGTTGTTCTCCCGTTGCATTGCGCGCCAGATAAGTCAGGTTTTTCAGCAGACAGCAGTAGCGCGAGTCCTCGAGTTCGGCGCCGGTTCGGGTGTCATGGCGGTGGATATTCTTCTCGAACTCGAGCGTTTGCGGGCACTGCCGGACAATTACGCTATCATCGAGCTCAGCGCAGAGCTGCGTGAGCGTCAGCAACGGACCATCCGGGAGCGAGCCGCGCACCTGTTCACTCGAGTGAGCTGGCTCGATGATTTGCCACGGGCATCCATCGGTGCTGTCGTGGTTGCGAATGAAGTGCTCGATGCGATGCCCGTTGAGTGTTTTCGAATCAATCACGATAGCGTTGAGCGATTGCGCATCGTTGCCCAGAATGACCGTTTGCGCATGGTCTATACTGAGGCTGATGAGGCTTTCGTCGAGCAAGTACGCGCGACAGAGCGTCGTCGCGGCAAGGCCTTTGCGCATGGCTATTGTTCTGAGTTCAATCCTATGCTGCAGGCCTGGCTGGCAAGTTTGCACGCACTGCTGAGCGAGGGGCTGGTGTTGTTGATCGATTACGGCTACCCGGTTAGCGAGTATTATCTGGACGAGCGTGATAGTGGCACGCTGATTTGTCATTATCGACACCGTGCCCACGCCGATCCATTGTGGTACCCCGGCTTGCAGGACATCACCGCATTTGTCGATTTTTCTGCTGTTGCCGATGCGGCTGTTGACCTTGGTTTTGAGGTCGGCGGCTTCGCTTCTCAGGCGATGTTTCTGATGGGCTGTGGCCTGGCCGATTATTATCAGGCCGAGGTCAATGACGATCCTCGGCAGCAGTTAGTGCTGTCTCAGCAGATAAAGACGCTGACCTTGCCTTCGGAAATGGGTGAACGGTTCAAGGCGATGGCGCTGACCAGTAACGTCGATTTGCCGCTGATCGGTTTTGCGTTGCAGGATTTGAGCAATCGTCTGTAACAGCTTGAGAGGGAGAAAATAATTGGACTTACTACAAATTGTGGTACTGGCCCTGGTGCAGGGTCTGACTGAGTTTCTGCCGATTTCGAGTTCGGCACACCTTATTCTGGTGCCGGTGTTGACCGATTGGCCTGATCAGGGCTTGGCATTTGACGTAGCGGTTCATGCCGGGACTTTGACGGCGGTCGTGCTTTATTTTCGCAAGGAGCTGGCCCGGATGACGATCGAATGGTTCGCATCATTCGGAGGCCGATTGACGGCCGATGCGCGTCTGGCCTGGGCGGTGTTGATCGGTACGATTCCGGTCGGAATCGCGGGGCTCGTGTTCAAGGGTTTTATCGAAGCCGAACTGCGCTCGGCGATGGTGATCGCGGTCGCCACGATCGTTTTTGGTTTGCTGCTCTGGTTTGCGGACAGGCGCGGCACGCGCAGTCGGAGCGAGTACGAACTGTCGCTGCGCGATGTGCTGATTATCGGGCTGGCGCAGGCGCTGGCCCTGATACCGGGAACATCGCGCTCGGGCATCACGATCACCGCAGCGCTGATGCTTGGATTGACGCGAGAGGCTTCGGCGCGATTCTCGTTTTTGTTGTCAATACCGGTCATTTTTCTAGCGGGATCATTCGAGACCATCGACTATCTGACTGCCGCTACCGTCGAGGATGCGCTGCCTTTGTTGATCGGGGCGTCAATATCTGCTGTCAGTGCCTATACTTGCATACATTACTTTCTGAAGCTGCTCGAGCGTATCGGCATGTTGCCATTCGTAGCATACCGCCTCGTGTTGGGCGCTGTGCTGGTGGTGCTATTTATATGACTGAATCCGAAAATCCGGACCTGCGTTATCGCAAGATGTGGCTGATTCTGGGCTATTCATTGATCGGGCTCGTTGTCTATCTTTCGTTGAGCAGGAGCCCGGTGGTTATCAGCGCCAGCCTGCCCTATCAGGACAAACTGCTGCACTTTGTCGCCTACTTTTCGTTAACATTCTGGTTTTTACAGATCTACCATATCAAGCGTTATGTGATCCTGTGGGCCGTTCTGTTTTTCTGCCTTGGCCTGTCACTGGAATATCTGCAGGGCTTTGATCCGATTCGTTACAGCGAGGCCGGTGACATGCTGGCCAACGTGATCGGTATCTGCGCTGCGAT
>JARFQK010000004.1 GCA_029287815.1 Gammaproteobacteria bacterium | reverse complement strand
TGCGCTTCGACGCTCCTGGCCAGCGCGTGTAAGGCATACCCGCCTTCCAGCGCGGACACGATGCGACCATTTGCGCTTTCTTGGGCCTGCTCGAACACGCGTCGGGTCACCCAGGCGTAGTCGTCCTCGATAAGATCAAGGCCCGCCATATCATCGAGGCGGTGCCCATCGAATCCAGCCGAAATCATAATGAGCTCTGGCGCAAAACTCGCCAACCTCGGTAACCAGTCGCGCTCGATGGCATCGCGAAAGGCCCTGCCACCGCTGCCGACCGCGAGCGGCGTGTTGACGATATTGGACACCGCCGCACCAATGCCGGTGTGCGGATAGAATGGATGCTGAAACGTTGAGCAGAACAGGATGCGATCATCGCCGCTGACGATATCTTCGGTGCCATTGCCATGATGAACGTCAAAATCCACGATCGCAACACGTTCAAGACCGTAGCGATTCAATGCGTGGTAGGCGCCGACCGCAATATTGTTGAACAGACAGAAGCCCATCGCGCGGGCACGCCCGGCGTGATGGCCCGGCGGCCGGACCGCGCAGAAGGCCTGGCCGACTTCTGCCTGCATCACCAGATCAACGCCCAGCACCGCGGCTCCGGCCGCGCGCAGGGCCGCATCGAGCGAATTCCGATTCATCGCCGTATCGCCGTCGATCCAGACCAGCCCAGCTGCGGGTGACGCGGTGAAGATCGAATCGATGTAAGCAGGGTCGTGCACCGCCTCCAGCTGCTCACGTCGGGCCAGCGGCGCATCGTACTGTCGCATCAACATTTCCAGGCCAGAGGCGATCAAACGGTTGTTGATCGCACTCAATCGGGCCGGTTGTTCGGGGTGGCCCGCGCCCATGTCGTGCAAAAGACAATCCGAGTGAGTGATGTATGCAATCGCCATGTTCAACCATCTGCCTGGGCTGAATCTTGCTGCTCGCGATGTTGCAGGGCAACATACGCTTCCAGATCCAGCGTGTATGATGAAGGGTACACGAACAAACTACCACTAGCGACCATGAGGTTGTAACAATATGAAAAGACATTACCTTCACAAAGTCTTCGAGCCTCAATCTGTCGCCATCGTCGGCGCATCTGAGCGTGAGCGCTCCGTGGGCGCCCAGCTTCTGCGCAACATACGTGAGAGCGGCTTCACCGGCGAGATCTACCCCGTCAATCCCAAGCACAAGAACATTCAGGGATTAAAGGCCTACGCCTCGATCAGCGCAATAGATCATTCGGTTGATCTCGCCGTGATTGCAATTCCAGCGAGATCAATCGCCGAGGTCATGCGCGAATGTGGTGAGCACGGCGTCGGCGCAGTCGTGATCCTGTCTGCCGGCTTTGGCGAGACCGGCAAGACCGGCCAAATGCTACAACACGAGATCGTTGATATTGCCAAAACCTACAATGTACCCCTTGTGGGTCCGAACTGTCTCGGTGTGATCCGCCCGCGCGTTGGGCTCAACGCCACGTTTGCAAAGAGCGGGGTAAGGACCGGGCACGTCGCACTCGTCGCCCAGTCGGGCGCATTCTGCACCGCCTTGCTCGACTGGGCGGACTCGAACGGCTTTGGCTTCTCCGCTGTGGCCTCGCTCGGCGCCACGGCCGATGTTGGCTTCGGCCAGGTGCTCGATTATCTTGCCGTCGATCCTGAAACACGAAGCATCCTGCTTTACGTCGAAGGCATTTCCGATGCGCGTTCGTTCATCAGCGGGCTGCGCGTGGCTGCCCGCCTGAAGCCTGTCATCGTGGTCAAATCAGGTCGCAACGCGAGCGGCTCCAGAGCAGCGGTCTCGCACACCGGCACGCTGGTCGGAGGTGATGATGTGTTCGATGCGGCGATACGGCGCGCTGGTGCAGTACGGGTAACAACGGTCAGCCAGCTGTTCGCTGCGGCGCAGACGCTGGCGTCGGGCACGCGCGTCGAGGGTTCGCGCCTGGCCATCGTGACCAATGGTGGCGGTCCTGGTGTGATGGCGGCGGACCGCGCCAGTGACCTCAGCGTGCCGCTGGCAAATCTGTCCGCTGACACGATCAAGCAACTCAGTGAGGTGCTGCCCACGCACTGGTCGCACAGCGACCCGGTCGACATCCTCGGCGATGCCGATAGCGAACGTTACCGCGCCGCCACCGAGATTGTGCTGGCGGACAGCAATGTCGATGCGCTGCTGGTATTGCTGACGCCGCAGGCGATGACGGACCCTACCGCCTGCGCTGAGGGCGTGATCGCCGCAGCCGGGCCATCGCGCAAGCCGGTGCTTGCTTGCTGGATGGGACAGAATCTGGTCAAAGGAGGCCGGCAGCGATTCGCCGAAGCAGGCATTCCACATTTCACCAGCCCGGAGGGTGGTGTGGATGCATTTGGATACCTTGCCAGTTACCACCGAAACCAGAAAGCCCTGCTGCAAGCGCCCGCACCGTTGTCGCGTCGCCATGAGCCCGACGTCGATGGTGCCCGGCTGATCATTGAGCATGCGATCAGCGAGCAGCGTCGCACCTTGAGCAACGCTGAGGCCAAAGCGGTGCTGAGCGCATTCCACATACCCACCTCGCCCACCATCAACGCCAACTCGGCGGCAGAAGCGCTGGTCGCCGCAGAAAGCGTCGGCCTACCGGTCGCGATGAAGATTAATTCGCCTGACATCACTCACAAGTCCGACGTCGGCGGCGTGCGCCTGAATATTCGCGAGCCACTGTCGGTCCGAACGGCGTTTCGCGAGATGATCGACAGCGTCAAATCCCACGTCCCGGATGCCCGATTGAACGGTGTTTCGATCGAGCCGATGCTGGAGCGCCCCCACGCACGTGAGATCATGGTTGGTATCGCCAATGATCCGGTTTTTGGGCCAGTGATCAGCTTTGGTGCCGGCGGCACCGCAGTAGAGGTCTTCGCTGATAATCAGGTCGCACTGCCCCCATTGAATGACTACCTGAGCCGCGAGTTGATCAACGGCACGCGCGCTGCGCAACTGCTGAAAAAGTTTCGTAACCAGCCCGCAGTCGACGTCGGCCAGCTCACGCGGGTGCTCCAGCGTGCATCCGAAATCGCCTGTGAGCTCCCCGAGGTTCGAGAACTTGACATCAATCCGCTGCTCGTTGATGACCAGGGTGTCATCGCGATCGATGCGCGCGTGGTCGTCGCTCCGCCACGAGTCAGTACTGCACGTTATGGGCATATGGCGATTCACCCTTACCCGCCAAAGCTGCAAGTCAGCTGGCAGTTGGCCGACGGCACTGACGTGCTGGTAAGACCAATCCGGCCGGAGGACGCTGAGATCGAACAGTATTTCGTGCAGAATCTCTCGCCCGAGAGCAAGTACTTTCGTTTCATGCAGAGCCTGGAGAAGCTGACCCCGATGATGCTCGCGCGCTTCACCCAGATCGATTATGACCGCGAAATGGCTCTGGTCGCAGTGATCAACGAGCACTCCGCGCAGGCGCGCATCATCGCGGTGGCACGTTATGTCAGCAATCCCGACGGGCAATCCTGCGAGTTCGCATTGACGGTTGCCGATGCCTGGCAAAAAAGAGGTATCGGCAGCCAACTGATGCAGCGCTTGATGACCGTCGCCCG
>JARFQK010000040.1 GCA_029287815.1 Gammaproteobacteria bacterium | reverse complement strand
AGCGGATATTCTGGTGCTGGTGCATGGTTACCTCGGAAGCGCGGACTCGTGGGAGCTGAGCGGCATCAACCAGGTGCTGGAGGCCAACGGCTGGGAGCGTGGCGGCTTGATGTCGTCCTCACCGGCTTCGATCGCACCGCTCTATCTCGGCCCAGGCAAGGATGCGGCCAACAAGGTCTATATGGTTGATCTTCCCTCGGAGGCCCCAATTGTCGTGCAAACCGACCATTTTCTCGGCATGCTGGCGACCATCCAGACCATGCATCCGGATGAGAACCTGATCATCGTTGGTCACTCGGCCGGCGGCGTGGTTGCGCGCATGGCGCTGGTCAGGGGGCAGCGGGATAATATCAAGGCATTGATCACGATCGCCAGCCCGCATGTGGGTACCACCCGCGCGAACCAGGCGATTGAAGCCACCGACGAATCGGGCCCCTTTGGCTTCGTCAAAAGCTTCTTTGGCGGCGATGGTTACGACCTGCTCAGACGGTCACGAGGTTTGCTCTTCGATCTGGCCCATCCGCGCCCGGGCAGCCTGCTGTACTGGCTCAACGCGCAGCAACACCCCGACATCAAATATATCTCAGTGGTGCGGCTGAATCCCGTAGGTTTCGCCGGCGATGAGCTCGTGCCCGGATACAGTCAGGACATGAACAACGTGCCACCGATTCAGGGCAACAGCTCGGTCATTGTCACACCGGCGGGACACACCCTGGTAGCGCAGGATGGGGCCACGCTGCTGCAGATACTCGAAGGACTGGATCAGACGGCGTCTGCAGAAAGCGATCCCGTTTCTTGATTGCAGACGGAGCCGCTGCTCTGGCACTGCAATCTATTAAACGCAAAAGCGCAAAGACGCAGAGGACGCGAAGCAAAGCCGGTGGTTTGTTCGCTCCTGGATTACCGCTTAACGGCAACAGAACCTTTAACCGCAACGATAGATGGTAGGGTGCGCCGTGCGCACCGGAACTCTTAAACGCAAAGGCGCAAAGACGCAGAGGACGCGAAGCAAAGCCAGTGGTTTGTTCGCTCCCGGATTACCGCTTAACGGCAACAGAACCTTTAACCGCAACCATAGTTGGTGGGGTGCGCCGTGCGCACCGGAACCGGCGACCAAACCGAAACTGCGCGGTGCGCGCGGCGCACCCTACCGGTTTAAGGCCAACCCGAGTGCAATGGCATTGATCGAAGAAAGGCAAAAACTAAACTCTGCGTCTCTGCGTTGCCTGTGCGCTGAAAGAACCGTCAGCTATGCCGCTTCGGTCTTGTCCTGTTCCTGCTGAAAAGACTCGAAATCACAGCGAAACAGACTACCGTCGCCTGGCATGCTCTGTATGTATAGATTGGCGTTATGTCTCTCCAGCACGTGCTTGACGATCGCCAGCCCGAGACCGGTCCCGCCTTGCTCTCTCGACCTGCCGGGATCGACGCGGTAAAAGCGCTCAGTCAAGCGGCTGATATGTTCGGGCATGATGCCAATCCCGTTATCTTCCACACCAACATGAACCCCATCTTCATCGACGGTGTTGAAAATCTTTATCAGCCCACGTTCCGGGGTGTATCGGATTGCATTGGTCACCAGATTACTGATCGCCATTTCCAACTCAACACGATTGCCCATGATACTTGCCGGTTGTGTAGAAAGCTTGAGCTCGTGTCGGTCGCGGTCGAGTATCAGAGCATCATTGTGAACCAGCTGCAGCAGCTCCGCCAACTCCACGCGTTCTTGCATTGGCGGCGCGTCCCCCGATTCAAGCTTCGCAAGCAAGCTCAGGTCCTCCAGAATCTGCTGCATTCGCTCTGTCTGCTGCTGAATCTTCTCCAGCGGGGCCTTGATGTCGGTGCTCTCTGTCTGGTCCTGCAGTGTCTCAACGAAACCGGCGATAACAGTAATCGGCGTGCGCAGTTCATGTGATGCATTGGCAACGAAGTCACGCTGCATATCATCGAGCTGACGCTGGAGGGTTATATCCCTTGCAGTGAGCAAAAACTGTTTATGGCCGTAAGGCGTGATGCAGAGCGTGAGCCATCGATGATTAAATTCGAAGTCAATGGAATCGTTCGGCCTCTTCTTTAGGATGTAAGCGCTGAAGACCGGGGAGCGAATCAGATTATTGATCCGGTTACCAACATCTCGCGGATGTTGGAGATTGAACAGTTCTGCCGCAGCGCGGTTGAACCACTCAATCTCATTGTTTTTATTCAAAGCAATAGCCGCTATCGGCAGCGCCTGCGTCGAGCTTTGAAAACGATGCACAATGGTCTTCAGCTTCTTCCTGGCCTTACGCTGGCGGTGATAGAGATGGTAAAGCTGATAGTAAAGCTCATCCCAAATACCCACGGATTCCGGCAGCACTTTGGTCGGCTTATCGAGCCATTTGATGAGCTTTACCAGGTTGAAAAGGTGCCAGACCAGATACACCGCCAGGCCGGCAATGAAAAGTTCGAGCGTCAGGCCGGTCAGTCTGCCAACAACGACGATGACGACACCTGCGGCAACGATATTTATAATTTCCCTGCGCAAGCCGGGACTCATGCGACTCTTGAGAAACGGTAGCCTCTGCCGTGCACCGTCTGGATAAGCGCATCGAGCTTGTAGGGTTCCAGATTTTTGCGCAAGCGCCTGATGTGAACATCAACCGTGCGCTCTTCCACATAGACGTGGGTACCCCACGCATGATCGAGCAACTGACCGCGCGAGAAGACACGGTCCGGGTGGCTCATAAAGTAATGCAACAGGCGAAATTCAGTCGGTGGAAGGTTGACGCCCTGCTCATTCACTTTAACGCGTTGACTGACAGGATCAAGGAACAGATCGCCAAACCGAATCGGCTGCTCATCGGGCATACTGCGCCTGAGGACCGCGTGGATGCGTGACTTCAATTCACGCACGGAGAATGGTTTGGTGATGTAATCATCCGCACCCACATCGAGTCCGAGGACGCGGTCCTCCTCTTCCGCGCGCGCGGTAATCATGATCACGGGGAGCTTCGAATAATGTTTCCTGATTCGGTGCAGCAAGTCGATACCCGAACGATCAGGCAACATCCAGTCCAACAAGACCAGATCCAGCTGCTTGGCCTCGATGACTTCCCAACCTTCCTTTGCTGTATAGGCTTTCTTGAGTTTGAAGCCGTCGGGCTCAAGCGAATAAGCGAGCATGTCCTGAATACCCTCATCATCTTCGATAACGAGCACCACCGCATGACTCATGTCAGAACATCCCTCTCTGCATCTTCGATTGAGATATGACGAATATCCTTACCCAATACAAGATAGATCACGTACTCCCCGATATTCATTGCATGATCACCGATACGTTCAAGTGCCCGCGCCGCTTGCATGATGTCAAGACTCTCGGTTATGGTCCTCGGGTCTTCCATCATGTATGTCAACATCTGCCGCATCACAGACTGATATTCGATATCCGCTTTCTCATCATCGCGGATCACTTCGAACGCGGCGTCGGGATCCAGCCTTGCGAAAGCGTCCAGCGCATCGTGCACCATTTTAATCACATGCTCGGACAAATGCATTAAGCCGAGATAGCGGTTGTGGAACACGCCATCGT
>JARFQK010000380.1 GCA_029287815.1 Gammaproteobacteria bacterium | reverse complement strand
GGGAGTCGGCCTGGGCGAAGATGAATCCCAGGTACTGATTGCCTTCGGGTAGTGGAATCAACTCGTGTCCTTCGCTGATCGCAATGTCGATTTTTTCGACATGCGGGACTTTCTGCGCGGCCAGAATACCTTCGACACGGCGTAACAGACCGGCCTTGCGGATTGGGATCATCATGACACCGCGGCTCTGCTCGATCGGCTGGGGTTGCACCGGTCGTCCGATAGCCAGCGATACCGTCAGCTGTTCCAGGAGCTTGCTGGTGCCGCTGTCCAGCATGCGGGCGCAATCCCCGCCGATCGTGCGCGCAGCGACTTCAATGATCCACGCATCCGCCGCGTTCAGGCGCAGTTCGGCATGCACCGGCCCGGTTGTCAGACCCAGCGCGGCGCAAGCCTGCTGCACGCGCCGTTTGACCAGTTTTTGTGAACCCGTATCGAGTTGGGTTGGTGTGACGTAGATCGTTTCCTCGAAGAAAGGACCGACCAAAGGATCCGGCTTGTCGAAAATCGCCAGGGTATGCAATTTGCCGTCGTGCAGAAATCCCTCATAAGCCACCTCGATGCCATTAATGTAATCTTCGACCAGAACATGGCTGCGTTCGAATGGATCGGCCGATTCGGCAATGATGCCGCGAATCCGGTCGCTGGCAGCCTTGAACTCCTCAATGTTATCGACCCGTATCACGCCGCGACTGGCCGACATGTTGACTGGCTTGATCACACAGGGCCAGGGCAGACCGGCGGCCTGCTTGTCGACCGGTTTGTTGATATCGATCAGGCAATGTATCGGCACCGGGCATCCAGACAAGGCCAAATGAGCGCGTGCAAGGTCTTTGCGGCGTGTCAAGCGCGCGGCTTCCGGCGGGTTGTGCGGCAGGCCAAGCAGATGGGCGGCGCGCGCCGCCAGTTCGACGGTACTGTCATCACTTCCGATGATGCCCGCAAACGGCGCGTGGTTGGCTTCAGCCAGAATTGCGCTCAGCGCAGTGGTCTGGTCATCCAGGTCGACATTCAGTCCCTGATTGACTTCGGTAGTCAGCGAATGCTCGCCGCGAGACGCAATCAGCACTTTCACGCCCATCTGCTGAGCAGCGCTGAGGTAGGGCGCGATACGGTAGCTGTCGGGTTGAGCGATTAAAAGCAGGCGAGCAGTGATGAGTCTTATCCACTCGAGCGGGCAGGCGCTGAGCCTCGGTTGGGACCGCCGACCACGCGAGGATCACGCGGTCGGCGTCTTCAATTAATGGTACCTCAGCCGCATCCGCCACCGGCAGCACCACAAGTACCGCAAACGCCGGAGCCTCCAGTGTTCGCGAATACATTCTTGAACACAAAGCTGGCGTTGGCCCCCTGAGATTGGTAGTCGATTTCGACGCCTTCCAGGTAGCTCAAAGCAACCGCGTCGACGTAAACTTTAAGGCCATCCCGATCGAGCACGCAGTCGTATTCGGTGGGTTGATCGACGAACGTCATGCCGTAGCTCATGCCGCCGCAGCCGCCGCCGGAAACGAAAATGCGAACACCGTTAACACCTTCTTCGCTTTCAGTCAGTGCCAGTAACTGTCTGACAGCCTCAGGAGAGACATTGATCTGATCCGTTAGCTGATTGTTGAACTGTACTTCGGACATAAAGACCTCGTGTATATCGAACGATATTTGGATTTTACCAAAAATGTGACAAGATGCGCGCAGGAAAATTCCTGTCTTGCCGCGCTTCGACGTTCGGATTACGAACTGACACCCGGCAAGCCGGATCCTTTTCGAATAATCTGATAAAACCCCGGTACTGCAATGCCCGAATTCGATATCCATCCGACCGCGATTGTCTCGCCTGAAGCCAGGCTCGGCGGCGGCGTCAACGTCGGGCCCTATGCGGTCATCCATGATCATGTCGAAATCGGCGCGAACTCAACGATTGGGCCGCACGCGGTGATTTATGACTATGTGCGTATGGGGGCCGATAATCGGGTTCACGCGCACGCGGTCATCGGTGATCTGCCGCAGGATGTGTCTTTCGATCCAGCGACAGAAACCTGGGTCGAGATTGGCGATGCGAACACGTTCAGGGAAGGCGTGACCATTCATCGAGCAACCGCACCGGAACGGACTACCCGCCTGGGATCCCACGTTTACATGATGGCCTACAGTCACATCGGCCATGACTGTCGTGTTGGCGACGACGTGATCATCACCATCAACACTACCGTCGGTGGGCATGTCGAAATCGGCAACAAAGCGGTGCTCGGCGGCAGTGTCGCTGTGCACCAGTTTTGCCGTATCGGTCAGTATGCGATGGTTGCCGGGTTCATTGCGGTCCGCAAAGATGTTTTGCCGTATTGCATGATCGCTGGGCAGCCGGCACGCCATTACCGGCTCAACTCGGTAGGGCTGCGTCGGGCCGGGATTACAGGTGAGCGCTATCGTGCGCTCGAACAGGCCTATCGTGAAGTCCGATCGGGCAACAAGACCTTGCAGGGTATCGCTGAAAGCGACGAAGTTGTGCAACTGCGCGAATGGCTCGCGGTGAAATCAAGACGCGGCTTGAG
>JARFQK010000367.1 GCA_029287815.1 Gammaproteobacteria bacterium | reverse complement strand
ACTGGGCGAGCCAGTGGCGCGTCTCAGCCGCGATCTCGGGCAAGTCAGCCCAGCGGCTCGGCTTGTAAGTATCCATGCCGACCAGAAAACGCGTTTGATAGTCCGTCAGCAAGCGTTCCCACTCCTGCGTCAGACGCCCGCACTGGTCCAGCATTCCTTCACGCAACGATAATTCGATGTAAAGCATTGGATAACGCGCGAGCAACTGATCCAGAACCGGCACTGGTACATTAAAGCCGCCGTGCGCCCAGATCACGACCACGTCCGGCGCTCTCTCCAAGAAAATACGCATCCCGTCCAGATCAGTGTGCGGATGCAGGACAAGCTTACGTTCGCGCGCCAGCTCAACCATTGCTCCTATCGGCGCCGAGCCTACGTCCTCGCCAAAGACGTGAAACTCGCCAAAGCCCCTATAGGGAACGCGTTGGAGGTGTTCGAGCAGGTACGACTTCAAGTCGGGGTCGTCGAACCAGAGATAGCGATGACGCCAGCTTTTGTAGGGCCGGAGCATGGGTATCACGATCAAAGGATCTTCCTTGTAGAGCATTTCGGCGCCCTCTGTCGGCGTCGCCGAGACCAGCGCACGACGAATGTTCTCGTTCCTCAGCATTTTGATCGCCTGCGGCGGTGGCAGGGCTTCCCAGACATCCTGATCGTAGTGGATGTGGCCGTCGTGAATCGTGGTCGAGCGATTGTCCGCCTGTACTGTCAACGACAGCAGCGACACGAGAGCCGCGACCGCCAGTAGCAATTTGAACCAGCTATGCGCCATGTCAGTCATCCAGGCACAAAGGCTTGACTGGCGCTTCCATCCAACTGTGGTCGTTCTTCCAGTCGTAGCCTGGATCATCAACATAGAGTTCCACCTCATTGCCATCCGGATCGCGCAAGTAGATACTCCGACTGATGGTATGATTGGACAGGCCGTCTATTGCATAGCCGAGCTGGCTCAGTTTGCTGTACAGTGCTTTGAGCTCGTCAAGCGACTCGCCGATCTTCCAGCCAACATGATACAGTCCAATGCGTTTGCCGTGTAACGGACCATCGGCGTCACCGATCTGAATCAGCAGAAGCTCATGATGCGTGCTACCACCACTCAGCAAGGCGGCACGATCGTGGAAGATTTTGCCGCTCAGGGACAGCCCGACAGCCTCGGTGTAGAATCTCAATGACTGCTCGAGATCGCGCACGTAAAAAACCACATGACCCAAATTCGTCATATTAGCCTCCAAATAACCTCTAAGACCAGCCGTCCTTGCACAAGTTTTTCACCACCGTGGGATTTTGACGGCGATCACCGCCCCGGAGCAAACGCCTTATCCGTACTCTACGCGGCCTGGTGTAGTTGCCTGACGATCGGTTGAAGAAGCTTTCGGACAACAGAACAAGTGACTGGTAGAATCGCTGTTGACTGATCACATCGGCTGATAAACCTATGAGTGATACCGCAATCGTCTGGTTTCGCCAGGACTTGCGCCTGAGCGATAATCCTGCGCTGTCAGCTGCGCTGGCGAATCATCAGCGCGTGATTCCAGTCTACATCCTTGAACAGAAGGGAGCTTCAGAATGGCGCGATGGCGCAGCCTCGCGCTGGTGGCTACATCACAGTCTGAAAGCACTCGCCCGCAGCTTGCGCGAATTGGGCTCACGCCTGATCGTTCGGAGCGGTGATCAAAGTCAACGTCTGCTTCACGAACTCGTCTCCGAAACCGGGGCCACGCACGTCTACTGGAACAGGCTCTACGAGCCCGATCACATCGCGCGCGATAAAGCCATCAAAAAATCCTTGATCGACCAGGGCCTTGCGGTCAATAGCTCCAACAGCAAACTGATGCACGAACCCTGGGAAATCACAAAAGCCGATGGTGGCCCGTTTCGGGTTTTCACTCCGTTTTGGAAAGCCTGCACCAGATTGGGTCTGGACCGTAATCCGGATGCTGCGCCAGAGCGCATGCCGGCCGTGAGCACGCGACTCAAATCCACACGACTCGAATCGCTGGGCTTGTTGCCAGAAATTCGCTGGGATTACGCATTTGCCAGTCACTGGCAGCCTGGCGAGCATGGTGCCGAACAAAACCTGGAGGCTTTTCTCGATGATGCCGCAATTCACTACGATGAAGACCGTAACCGTCCGGACCTCGCTGGTACCTCGATGTTATCGCCACATTTGCATTTTGGTGAAATAAGTCCGGCCCAGATTATCGCAAGAACTTCAATGGTCGCCAGCATCGATGGACAGCCCGGTGTCGTTACCAACATAGAGGCCTTCATTCGCGAGCTTGGCTGGCGCGAATTCGCCTATCACTTGCTGTATCATTACCCGCATACGATCGACACGCCATTGTATGAGCGGTTCAACGACTTCCCTTGGGAAAAAGATTATTCGGAGAACTTGCGAGCCTGGCAACAGGGTTTAACCGGCGTCCCGCTGGTCGATGCTGGTATGCGCCAACTTTGGCAAACAGGCTGGATGCACAACCGCGTTCGAATGATCGTAGCCTCATTCCTGACCAAGAACCTGCTGATTCCGTGGCAACAAGGGGCCCGCTGGTTTTGGGATACGCTGGTCGATGCCGACCTCGCGAGCAATACCCTGGGTTGGCAATGGACAGCGGGTTGCGGCGCGGATGCAGCGCCGTTTTTTCGCATATTCAACCCGGTTACCCAGGCGCAGAAGTTCGATCCTGATGGCGCGTACATTCGCAAATGGATTCCAGAAATCGAAGCCCTGCCGGAGAAATATCTCTATCAACCCTGGGCAGCACCTGCGCAAACGCTGAAGCAACAAAGTATCAGGCTTGGCGAAGACTATCCCGAGCCTCTGGTTGACCTGAAAGCGACACGCGAGCGCGCGCTGGAACGCTACAAGAGCGTCAAGAAATCCTGATTGCGCGGCCCCGACAAAGCTGCGGGTATATCTGATATGTGTCACACGTCGCTGCAGCTATCGAACGCTCGCATTTGGCCAACGGCCCGATAACAAACGCATATTGCAGTGTAGGAGCGGCTTTAGCCCGCATTTCTCACCAGGATCACGGGAGCAGGCGCAGGATTCGTGTTCGTAAGCGCCGCTCTGGAGCGAAAAGCATAGCCATAGCTATGGTTTGAGTGAAGAGCAAGCTTACGGACACGAAGACCAGCCTGAACCGTG
>JARFQK010000313.1 GCA_029287815.1 Gammaproteobacteria bacterium | reverse complement strand
TCGGGTCCGTCGGCGTCCCCCAGCTTGAGCGTGCTGTCTGCGTCCTTCACCTGGATTATCGCCAGCGCCTCATAATTGCCATCGGGGGTCGGCTGCGCACTGAGAATGCTGCCAATGTCCTGGCTTTCAGTCGATGTCTCGGTCACCAGTGCCGTACCGGGCTGAGGTTGTTCGTGGAAATCGAAACCGATGCGATACATGCGGCGCTTGAGTTTGCCAAGGTAATGCATACGGGCGACGATCTCCTGGCCGGGATAGCAACCCTTGGTAAAACTGACGCCGTTGATCAGTTGCATGTTGGCCATTTGCGGTACATAGGCATCGATCGTGGCTGCGGTGATCACCGGGATGCCGGACTGTATATTGAGCAGTTCCCAGACGTTCGCACCCACCGGCGTTGCGTGCACATCGAGCGCCTGCCAGAGTTTTTTCATCGGTTGCAACAGACCGTAGATTTCGAAGCGTGGTCTGACGCCTGCGACCCTGATGATCGTGTAGTCTTTGTATTCGACGCTCTCGTCGACGGTCTGAGGCAGTTCGCCAACGATGTCGCCGAGATGTTCCATAATCTTGTTTCCGCTTGCGCCGATACTCATCAGCGCGTCGCTTGCATCCTCCAGGGTGACCTTGGACCGCAGAACAAACATACGCAGTCTGCTCAGCGCGGCTTCGAGCAACTCATAAGGCAATGCAAGGTAGTAGGTCTGCTCGCGCTTGAATACTCGGAAATTGCACAGCATCCGACCCTTGGGCGAACACAATGCACTGAGCTGACTGTGTTTCTGATCGATCTGACTGATGTCATTGGTGAACTGCGCCTGCAGAAAGGCGGCAGCGTCATCGCCGTAGGCAGCAATGATGCCGAAATGTGACAGGTCGCAGAACAGATCACCGGTGTGTGTGATTCGGCGCTCGCGCTCGGGATTGCCGAAGCTGATGACAACATCATCTTCGAATTCCGCACCGGCATTTTGTAGAAAATCTTTCCACTCTTGCTTCATGGCTTTTCACTTGTTCGAGTTTATCGCTATCTTAGTCAAAGCGTTTGATGAAATCATCACAGTTTATGTACGATTTTGTCTTGCCTGGAGCCATACTCCATATTAGACTCGGTACTAGAACCGTTCACGATTGTGAGTGTCAAAAAACCTGAGGCTCCTAGTCAGGGCTTTAAAAATCATAACAAAGGATATACAGGTGATTGAGACAAGGCCGGTTTTTCTAAATCTACTAAAAATTCGCCTACCCATCACAGGCGTCGTCTCGATAGCGCACCGTATCTCTGGCGTTCTATTGTTTCTGGCCATCCCTTTTGCGGTCTACCTGCTCGATCTCTCAGCGTCCTCCGCTGGAAGTTTTGAACAGAGTTTGCGTTTGTTGCAACACCCTCTATCGCAGCTCTTACTGATTCTAATCGTGTGGGCTTTCTCACACCACCTGTTAGCCGGTATTCGATACTTGTTGCTGGATCTGGATATTGGTGTCGACAAAGCTGGATCGAGGTTGTCATCTTGGGCAGTCCTTGTTGCGGAGCTCGGCATCGTCGCGATCTTCGCCTGGAGCGTTCTCCTATGAGCGTATATCTGTTGCACGGGCTGAGACCCTGGCTGTTTCAACGCCTCAGTGCGATCTATATCCTGCTGTTCTCCGTCTACATCGGCTACAGCTTCGCGGCGGCTGGTGGCATCAACTACGGGCTTTGGCGAGAATGGCTGTTTGATCCGCCAAAGACGATCGCGGTTGGCCTTTTCGTGATTGCACTATTGATTCACGCGTGGGTTGGCATCCGCGACGTGATACTCGATTATGTACACAACACGCTGATTCGCGTGGTCGCATTCACGGTGGTCATGCTGACGCTGATCGCGAGTGGGTTGTGGAGCGCAAAAATTCTATTGATTTCGGTTGTGATATGAGCACCATGGTCATGCCTGATCTTCCCAGAAGACAGTTCGATTCGTTAATCATTGGTGCCGGTGGTGGCGGCTTGCGCGCCGCCTTGCAGTTATCCAATGCCGAGGCTAGTGTCGCTGTGGTTTCCAAGGTTTTCCCGACACGGTCACATACCGTAGCGGCTCAGGGTGGTATGAATGCCGCGCTGGCCAATGTGCTACCCGACAACTGGCACTGGCATATGTTCGATACCGTCAAGGGCAGCGATTATCTCGGAGATCAGGATGCCATCGAGTATATGTGCCGAGCAGCGCCCCAGGCCGTGTACGAGTTGGAACATTTTGGCGTGCCGTTCTCGCGTATGGACAATGGTACGATCTATCAGCGTCCATTTGGTGGCCAAAGTCAGAATTTCGGCGGTGACCAGGCCGCGCGGACCTGCGCGGCGGCAGATCGCACCGGCCACGCGATCCTGCACAGTCTCTACCAGCAAAACATTCGCGCCAAGACCCATTTTTTCGACGAGTATTTCGCCGTCGATCTGCTCAAGGATCAGCAGGGTTATGTGCTTGGTGCGTTGGCGTTCGATATTCACAACGGCGAGCCAGTTGTTATCGAAGCCAAGACGACTTTGCTGGCCACCGGCGGCGCCGGCCAGATATTCCGCACGACAACCAATGCGTTGATCAACACTGGCGACGGGATGAGTATGGCTCTGCGCGCTGGTGTGCCACTGCAGGACATGGAATTCTTCCAGTTTCATCCAACCGGCATCGCCGGGCGCGGCATGCTGATCACCGAAGGAGCGCGCGGAGAAGGTGGGTATCTGATCAACGCCGACGGCGAGCGCATGATGGAACGGTATGCGCCGAAAGCGAAAGACCTTGCAAGTCGTGATGTGGTTAGCCGAGCGATAGCGACCGAAGTGCGCGAAGGGCGAGGCTGCGGGCCGAACAAAGACCATGTCATGCTCAAGCTCGATCACCTCGGTGAAGATGTGATTCAGAAGCGCTTGCCCGGTATCCGACAGACCTGCATTACCTTTCTAGGTATCGATCCGGCGGAAACACCGATCCCGATTTTTCCAACAGCACATTACACGATGGGCGGTATTCCGACCAATCGGCACGGTCAGGTCGTTGTTCCAGTAAAGGATACGCCGGAGGAGCCTGTACCAGGCCTGTACGCGGCGGGTGAGTGTGCCTGTGTTTCGGTACACGGCGCCAATCGTCTGGGTGGTAATTCCTTGCTGGACATAGTGGTCTTCGGTCGGGCTGCAGCCAATCATATTATCGAATATCTTGCGGACAACCGTTACCATCGCCGGCTGGACGCTGGCAGTCTGGAATCCGCGTTGCAGCGCGTGCAACGCTGGGACAGCAAGCCGACCGGTGATGGCGAATCGATCGCCGTTTTGCGCGATGAGCTCAAGGCCGTGATGGAAAATCACTGCAGCGTGTTCCGCAACGAAGACGTTTTGACCGAAGGCGTCGCCAAGGTCGAGCAGCTGGTTGAGCGCTTCAAGTACGCGCGTATCGACGACAGCAGTGCAGTGTTCAATACCGCGCGGGTTGAAGCGCTCGAGCTGGAAAACCTTTTCGGTGTTGCCCTGGCGACCATTCACTCCGCTCATGCACGCAAGGAGAGCCGCGGCGCGCATTCCAGAATCGATTATACCGAGCGTGACGACATGAACTGGATGCGCCATAGTCTGTATTCGCTGGAGACCGGTATGGACTATAAGCCAGTACGGACCAAACCGATCAGTGTTGAGAGTTTTCCGCCCAAGGCGAGGGTGTATTAATGCAATTTGAGACTTCTAGGCCATTTGGAGATATTGCACTTGGCATTGTCGTCGCAGTCCTGGAGGGCAGAGCACCGTTTGGCAGAGTTGCTCTGGGCACGCTGCCGTGGCTGCCGCTGGGTATGAATTTGCTGAGGGCCGAGTGATGAAATTTAGTGTCTATCGCTATAATCCTGAAGTCGATAAAAAGCCCTACATGCAGGAGTACGAATTGCGTGAGATCCAGCCCGGCCTGATGTTGCTCGGGGCGCTGTTGCAGATCAAGGATACGATCGATGAAACCTTGAGCTTCCGCCGCTCTTGCGGGGAGGGTGTCTGTGGTTCTGACGGTATGAACATCAATGGCATCAATGGCCTCGCCTGCATTACACCTGTGGCCGGCCTGAAGCAGCCCGTTCAGATTCGGCCGCTGCCCGGGTTACCGGTCGTGCGGGACCTGATTGTCGACATGGAGCAGTTCTATCAGAATTACCGCGACGTCAAACCTTACCTGATCGTTGATGATCCGATGCCGGAAGTCGAATTGCCGCAGACTCCAGAGCAGCGAGACAGACTCGACGGCCTGTACGAATGTATTTTGTGTGCCTGTTGTTCCACACAATGTCCGTCGTTCTGGTGGAATCCAGATAAATATCTCGGGCCTGCAGCCCTGTTGCAGGCATCGCGCTTCATCGAGGATAGCCGCGACCAGGCGACGGAAGACCGCCTCGCAGCGTTGGAGGGGCCGTTCAAGTTGTTTCGTTGTCACTCGATCATGAATTGCGTGCAGGTCTGCCCCAAAGGACTCAATCCAACCAAGGCGATCAACGATATCAAAAAGAAAATGGTGAAGCGGGCGTTGTGAGTTCTGCGGGAATCGAGTTTGCGGAGCTCAAATGGCGTTGTCGCCGGGGTATGCTCGAGCTGGATATCCTGCTGAACACCTACCTCGAAAAGCATCGCGAGACCATGTCGCAGCATCAGCGAGCGGTTTTCAGCGAAATGCTGGAGTACCCAGATCAGGTTTTGCTCGATCTGCTTCTGAGCAACATGCGTTCGAGCAAGGCCGAAATCAACAGTCTGATCACTGAGATTCAGCGGGCCCAGGTCTCGACTGCTTCCGAGACTTAGCTTCGTGTAGCATGCGGGCTAGTTCACCCGAATGCGCCGGCCTTGACGTCGTTCAATGTGAAGACGCCTGTGTCGAGTATCCAACCCGTTACCAGGGCGGCCGGTGTGGTATCAAACGCCGGGTTGTAGACGGGGGCGTTTGACGGCGACCAGGTGCAGGCACCAAAACTGCCCGTAGCACCGCGTACTTCCGCAGCCTTGCGTTGCTCGATCTGGATGGCAGCGCCATCAATACAGTCCTGGTCGACTGTCGTCTGCGGTGCAACAACATAGAACGGTAGCTGATGATGGCTGGCCAGCACCGCCAGTGCGTAAGTGCCGATCTTGTTGGCAAAATCGCCGTTGCGCGCGATTCGGTCTGCGCCCACCATGATACGTTCAACCTCACCTGCCGCCATCAAGCTTGCGGCCATGGAATCGCATATCAAGCGATAGGGCACGCCGGCGCGTTCGAGTTCCCATGTGGTCAGACGCGCGCCTTGTAATAAGGGCCTGGTCTCATCAACCCAGACGTTGATGTTCTTGGACTGCTTGTGCGCCGTGATGATCACGCCCAGTGCGGTGCCGACACCGGCTGTTGCCAGGCCGCCGGTATTGCAATGGGTCAGAATGCGGTCGCCAGGTTCGATGAGTGCTGCGCCGTGCTGAGCAATTTTATCGCAGAGCATTACGTCTTCGAAGAATATCGTCGTTGCCTGATCAATCAGTGCCGCACGGTCAGCGCCTTGCTCGATTCTGTGCTGCATTCGCTCAAGGCAAGCACTCAGGTTGACCGCTGTCGGTCGCGACGCTCTCAGCAGCCGGATTGTATCCAGCAACTGTCCAGGTTCATCGCCACGGGCGGCACAATGGCCAATCCACAGTGCGGCTGCGACTCCGATCAATGGGGCCCCGCGCACAGCCAATCCCTGAATCAGTGCGACCAGATCGTCTGTATCGCTACAACGGTGCCATAGCACTTCCGCCGGGAGCCTTCGTTGGTCGAGCAGGTGCAGTGAGCCATTTTCGTAGCGTAACGCTGTGGTTATTAGATCTTTCATTGATATTTTCCGCTGATTCATCCAGGTTGAATATATTACGCAAAAAGCTGGTAGATCATCGCTACAATCCGGGTGTTTTGCGATGGCGGATGCTTTTGGTCGACGCCTGAGCCCAGCTTTGTCGAGACAAGCTATGCCTGGTCTGCGTCCTACGCCATAGGCTTAGCCCGCATTTCTCACCAGGCGGCGTAGAGTACTGATAAGGCATCGGCTGTTTTGAGAAAACTCGCCTGACCGAAAATACAGCGTGTTTTTCAAGCATGCCTATCACGGTTCAGGCTGGCTAACTCCTGCGCCTGCTCCCGTGATCCTGGTGAGAAATGCGGGTTAGCGACTGGTGTTGCGCATCATTGTTAAATGGTGCGTTCGGCGATAACGAGGCTATGGATCAGTCTGGAAGTAGGTTGAGGACTACCCGATCAGATGGGTAGGAAGAGTTTTATAACCGATTTGGCAGCGAAGCCAACGATTCCCATGGCCAGCGCGAGGAATATAACGAAAGTCCCATACCGACCGGCTCCCGATTCTTTGCTGAGCTGGAAGAGTATGAACACCATCAACAGAATCAGGCTGGCAACACCCAGGGTCAGAGAGAGTTCTTCGAATTCTACAAAGGTCATGGCTGTTTGATTTGTGCTTTACTGTATGAGGACTATTCTACCAGAAAATCAGAAAATCATTATATTCCGATGGGGTTATGGTTTGCAGCGTGCCTCGCGTGTTTTCGATGCAAGCGTGTCCATTGGCCTCGATTGCGTTATAGTTTGATCAACACAGGCCAAGGCTAACGATTTGTTGGGAGACTCTGATGAGCAAAGACAAGGTGACGACCTACGCGGGTAAAAACATCGATGTGAAATGGGACAGCCGTCTCTGCATCCATATTGGCGAATGTGGTTACGCCGACGGTGATTTATTTGTTGGTGGGCGCGATCCCTGGTGTCAACCTGACCAGGAGCCGGACGATAACGTGAAAGAAATTGTCGAGCGTTGTCCGTCTGGAGCCTTGACCTACGACGACAAAGTCAGCGGCGAGAACGAGCAAGCAGCCGATTGCAACACCGTTCAAGTTGTCTACAACGGCCCTCTGTACATCAAGGGTGAGCTGCATATCGATAATGCGCCGGACGATATGCCCGGTATCCGTTACCGTGCTGCGTTGTGTCGGTGTGGTCAGTCCGACAATAAACCGTTCTGCGACAACAGCCATCTGAACGCCGGTTTCGAGGATTTCGGTGCGGTTGGCGTAAAGGGCGACGGCCTCGACCAGCAGGGTGGAAGGCTGACGATCAAGTCGGTCGTCAACGGACCGTTGTTGCTTTCTGGAAATTTCGCGATCGTTGCGAGCAGCGGGCGTATCGCCTGGGAAGGCAAGCAGGCTGCGTTGTGCCGTTGTGGCCATTCGAAAAACAAACCTTTCTGTGATGGCAGCCATAAAGCGGCTGGGTTTGAGGCAGAGTAAGTTTCAGGCTTTTACTTTGACTATATCGTCGCCTCGTCGAGAGACTAACGTGCCCCTGACGGAAAAGGCGGGCTGGTTGACGAATTCTATAAAAAAATTGAAACAACAGGAAAAAGCCTTCAAAAAGCCTTTCGGTTTAGTCTTCTTTGATCAATGCTATTGACTTTATTAACTAACTTTCATAATTTGCAAGCAGTTATTGCAAGCCTACCCGAGAGGATGATCAGAAATGGCAAAAAAGAAAGCAAAAACCAGCAAAAAGAAATCAGCTGCAAGCGGTATACGAAGCAC
>JARFQK010000178.1 GCA_029287815.1 Gammaproteobacteria bacterium | reverse complement strand
TTTTACGCGTCAAACGTACTTGCGCCAGTTGTGCTGGCGCGGGTCCTGCCGTGAGGGGCTGTGCAGGGAAATCGACGGCTGGTGATCGTGGGCGTGCTGGTCAACGCCGATGCTGGCCCGCAATGCGTCTTCGCAGTAAGAATACACGGCGCGTTTCAGATTCGTGACCATGTCATCGTGGAGGTCGAATCCGGCCTCGCGTAGCGCCGATTCGATCATTTGCAGCGTCAGTTCCTCGACACTGTAACGGATGTGCAGGCTGTGTGCGTCGATTACACGGCTGAGGCGAATTCCTCCGACGCCGGCCAGTAACGGCTCGGCCTTGATGGCCTGCTCGGGAGTGGACACGTTGAAGCGTATCACACGGTTCTTGATGATATCGTTGCACAGCGGCATAGGTCCAATCTAGGACAGATGGCTGATGATTTCAAGCCCTCAGTCACGGTAGCAGCCAGCGGTCACGCGCGGCAAGGCAGCCAGGTCGCTCAGCTGGACGATCTCCGCGAAGCCACCGCTTTCGAAGCGTTCGTACACTGCGCGTTGCTGATCGTAACCGTGTTCGACGACAAGCCAGCCACCTGGCTTCAAATGAGCCCCCGCTTGCTGCGTCAGGGTAGCAATTGCCTCAAGGCCTTGCGTTCCCGAAGTCAACGCGGTCTCGGGTTCGAAGCGCAGATCGCCCAGGGCGAGATGTTGGTCATTGCTGGCGACATAGGGCGGGTTGCTGACGATCAGATCGAATAACTGGCCAGACAGTGGTTCGAACCAGCAACCCTGACAGAAATGTATATTTTTCAGCTGATGCGTTGACGCGTTGGCCCGGGCTACATCCAGCGCGGCCGCGGCAATGTCGGTCGCGTGGATCTTCCACTGCGGATGTTCGCTGGCAAGCGCGCAGGCAATCGCGCCAGAGCCGGTGCCAAGATCGGCCACGCGCATATTGATCCGCGCGGCAAACAGTTCCAGCACGAATTCGACCAGCGTCTCGGTTTCCGGCCGGGGTATCAGCACATCCTGACTGACTTTCAACGACAGCGACCAGAACTCTTTGTTGCCGGTAATATAGGCGACCGGTTCGCCGGTCAGACGCCTCTCCAGGACCATGCGAAAAGCGTTCGCTTGCTGGGCGGTCAGTTCTTTCTCCGGCCAGGTCATCAGATGACTGCGACTACAGCCGAGGATGTGGCACAACAGGATGTTCGCATCGACAGCGGGGCTGGCGCTGGTCTTTTGCAGACGGGTCCGGGCATCATCGAGGGCCTCTCTTATCGTGCTCACCGCAGGTCCGCCCGCTGCTCAATCGGCGAGTGATGCCAGCTGTTCGGCCTGATATTCGTTGATCAGGGGGTCGACAACCTGATCCAGGCTTCCTTGCATAAATTCATCGAGCTTATACAAAGTCAGATTGATGCGGTGATCGGTGACCCGTCCCTGGGGGAAGTTGTAAGTGCGTATGCGTTCTGAACGGTCGCCACTGCCGACCAGGCTCTTGCGTGTTTGTGCTTCCTCGCGGCGTTGTTTCTCACGCTCGCTGTCCATGATTCGCGCCTGCAGCAGCGACATCGCGCGTGCCTTGTTCTTGTGTTGAGAGCGCTCGTCCTGGCATTCGACGACCATGCCGGTCGGGATATGGGTCAAGCGCACGGCTGAATCGGTCTTGTTGACATGCTGCCCGCCGGCGCCCGAGGCGCGAAAGGTGTCGACCCGAAGGTCTGCAGGGTTGATCTCGATTTGTTCGATTTCACCCGGCTCCGGCATTATCGCCACGGTCGCCGCCGAGGTGTGCACCCGCCCCTGGGACTCGGTTTCCGGGACGCGTTGCACCCGGTGGGCGCCCGATTCGAATTTCAGCCGTGAATATGCGCCATCGCCGATGATTCGCGTGATAATCTCCTTGTAGCCACCGTGTTCGCCGTCGTTTTGACTCAGGACTTCAACTTTCCAGCGGCGCTCTTCGGCGTACCGACAGTACATCCGGAACAGATCGCCGGCGAAGATTGCTGCCTCATCGCCGCCAGTACCAGCGCGTATCTCGAGGAAGATGTTGCTGTTGTCGTGGGGGTCTTTGGGTAACAGCAGCTTCTGCAATTCGACTTCCAGTGAATTGATCTCTGCGGCGGCTGTCGCCTTTTCCTCTACCGCCATCTCGCGGATTTCCGGATCTTTGTCGGCCAGCATCTCATCTGCACTCTGCAGGTCGTCCTTGGCCGACGTGTAATCCTGATAACAATTGACCACTGGCTCGAGTTGGGCGTATTCCATGGAGAGATGGCGAAACTGGCTCTGATCCGCGATTACGTCGGGGTCGGCCAGCAGACCCGCGATTTCCTGGTGGCGATCGAGCAGGTTGTTCAGTTTGTTGAGTATCGAGTCTTTCAAGATAATTTGAATCAGTTGCTTTTGTTGTCTGGGCCTGTGTCGATGAACAGTCGACGCGCAGCCTGGATCAAGTCGTGTCTTTCTTGCTCACCGGCCTTGCGGAGAGCAGTGCAAGGTTGGTGCAGGAATTTATTCGTCAGTGTATGTGCCATGAACGCCAGGACCTCTTCCGGATCCTGGCCAGCTAACAGCTGCTTCATCGACTTTTTCAACACTTCATCACTCAAGTTTATCGCTGTCGAACGCAGTTCGGATATCACATCCACCGCCACCAACGAACGCTGCCAATCCAGGTAATGTTCGACTTTCTCATCGATGATTTCGTGGGCCTGCTCGGCCGCTTGTTCCCTGTTTTTCAGGTTCTCGGTGATGACATCTTGCAGGTCATCAACAGTGTACAAGTAAACATCATCCAGTAGTCCGGCTTCGGGTTCGATGTCGCGCGGTACGGCCAGGTCAACCATGAAAATCGGCGCGTGTTTGCGCTTTTTCAAAGCCCGCTCCACGGTGCCCTTGCCGAGAACCGGCAGCGGGCTCGCAGTCGACGCGATCACAATGTCCGGTCGGTGCAGATAATCGGCGATATGTTGCAGCGTGATGGCTTCGCCATCGAATTCCTGGGCCAATCGCTCTGCGCGTTCATGGCTACGGTTCGCCACGATGATTTTTTTGATGCCCTGGGATTGCAGATGGCGGGCTGCGAGTTCGATGGTCTCGCCGGCCCCGATCATCATCGCAGTGGATTCGTTCAAGTCGCCGAATATCTGTTTTGCCAAGCTGGTCGCAGCAAAAGCGACCGAGACTGGACTCGAGCCTATGGCCGTGTCGCTACGCACCTGTTTCGCGACAGAGAAGGAATGCTGGAACAGTTTTCCGAGTAGTTGACCGATCGTGCCTTCGTGGTTGGCGACGATATAGGCCTGTTTCATCTGGCCAGCGATCTGAGGCTCACCCAGAACCATCGAATCCAAACCGCTGGCAACCTCCATTGCATGACGGATCGTTTCTTTGTGCTCGTGAACGTATAAATGACCCTCGAGCTCAGTGGTGGAAAGCCCATGGAAATTGCTGAACCATTCGATCAGTCGCTGGTCTGCAAGGCTGTAGGGGTTGTTCTCGGTTGAATAATCTGTGTGCAACGCGCAATATAGTTCAGTACGGTTACAGGTGGATAGAATCGCGGCTTCGCTGACACCGCTGACCTTGATCAGGCTGTTCAGTGCCTCACACAGGTTTTGCGGGGTGAAGGCCAGTTTCTCACGCAGCTGAAGCGGCGTGGTCTTGTGGTTTAGGCCTAATGTTATCAAGGACATAACTGGCGAATGCGTGGCGAGAAAACCTGTCATTTTGCGGTATGCTCGAGCTGAACTCAAGCGCGGCGCATTGTAGAAAAAAATGAGTTATATTCTCTGTATGAGATTGAGTGACATGAAAGCCGAAGAGTTCCACCCGCGATTGCTGATGATTTTGTTGGTGACCTTTTCGTTGCTGACAATCAATGCGTGCGCTACCACCAATTCTCAAGGGCTTGATCGGAGCGCGGACGCGGCCGAGAACCAGGCCGAACTCAGTGGCGATCTCTTGTACGAACTCCTGGTCGGCGAATTTGCCGGAAACAGCGGGGATATGGAGCTGGCGATCGAATCGTACGATCGTGCCGCAATGATTTCCGACGATCCCCGGGTGGCAGCCCGTGCGGCATATATTGCGGTGTACAGTGAGGACTATGATAAAGCGTTGCACTCGCTGGAACGCTGGGAAGCACTGGCACCCGAGGATAGCGACCTCGATCGCATGTATGCGATCACGCATCTCAAACTCGGCGAGCCCCTGGCAGCGGCAACCTACATTCAAGGCATACTCGATACGGTGGAAGGCAATGGTCATGAGAAGGCCCTCGCCGTGAAGCGCCTGCTGGCGAAAGAGTCCAATGTCGAGGACGGCCTGGTGGTTCTCGACGCGTTAAACAAAGCCGATCCGACAAACCAGCACATGCTTATTCTGCAGGCCCGCTACGCTGCTCAGTTGGAAAAATTTGACGATGCCATCGACGTACTCGATCGCGTGCTTGAGATGGATCCCACGCAGGCCGACGTTCATATCATCAAGTCCAGGATCCTCGCCGCGCAGGGGAAGCAGGAGCAGTCGATTGCGCTGATCGCAGCGGTGCTGATGGAGCAGCCGGAAAACGACAATCTACGCTTGCAGTATGCGCGGATGCTGGTCGAGCAGAAAAAGTTCCAGCAAGCCAAGGCCCAGTTCAACGTGTTGCTCGAGAATGAACCACAAAACCCGGATATTCTCCTCAGCATGGGGCTGTTGAACATTGAAACCGGCGATTTGGATGAGGCTGGCGGCTACCTGCAACAGCTGGTCGATATTGGTCAGAAAGAGGACATTTCCAATTACTATCTCGGACGGATCGCGCAAAATCAGGAACAGCACAAGATCGCGATCAGTCATTATCTCAAGGTGAATTCCGGTGATTACGTATTCGATTCCAAGTTGCGTATTGCCGGCCTGTTCGCTCGTCTGGGGCGCGTCGACGAGGGCCTGCGCCAACTCGAGGTGCTCGCAGAGAATCAGACTTCCTGGCCATACCGTGTCCGGGTGTATTTGGCGCAAGGTGAAATACTCGCGAGCAAGCAGCGTTATGCCGAGGGCCTGGAAATTTACAGCCGCGCGCTGCAGCAAAAGCCCGATGATGCCGATCTACTCTACGCGCGGGCGTTGATGGCAGAAAAAGTTGATCGCATCGACATAACTGAAGCGGATTTGCGGAAGCTCTTGTCTGCAGAACCAGAGAACGCGAATGCACTGAATGCGTTGGGGTACACTTTGGCCGACAGAACCGAGCGTTTGGAGGAGGCGCGTGAGTACATCAAGCGTGCGGCTGAGCTGGTGCCTGATGATCCCGCGATACTCGATAGTCTGGGCTGGGTCAGTTATCGCTTGGGCAATATGCAGGATGCGTTGAAATGGCTGAGCCTGGCATTTGAAAAACTCGAGGATGCGGAGATCGCTGCGCACTATGGCGAAGTGCTATGGATAAATAATCAAAAAGAGAAGGCGGAAAAGGTGTGGAATATCGGCCTCGAGAAAAATGCTGAACATCCGGTGTTGCTCGAAACCATCGAAAGGTTAAAGAATAAGTAGCTCTAAAAACCGGTTCTTTCGCTGCTCTGCAGCGTCCGTCAGTCCGATGATCTAATTCAGAACGCGCCAACCAAAGCCTGAAACGTACTGCAACCAAGCCCTTGCGAAATCCTGATGAGCCCAGCCCGCATTTCTCACCAGGCGGCGTAGAGAACTGACAACGCATAGTCCCTTTTGAGAAAACTCGAATGATCGAAAATACAGCGTATCTTTCAACAGTGCCTATCACGGTTCAGGCTCGCCTCGGTGTGCTCAAAGGTAGGGTGCGCCATGCGCACCAAGAATCTTCTGTTTGGTGGGCGCTTCAGTCAGGTGCGCACGGCGCAGCACGTCTGTTCACTCAAACGGTAGCCATGGCTATGCTTTTCGCTCCAGAGCGGCGCTTACGAACACCGGTTCGCATGTCTCACCAGGGGACGAGATGATCACGCCGAGGTTTGGAATCACGTTTGTGCGCGCGCAGCGTAGCGTATTTAGCTTTTTCGTGGTTGTAGTGCTCGCTTCTTGCGCCGGCCTGCCGGACTATGTGCTGGAGCGTCCGGCGGATTGGGAGCAGCGAGTGCAACACAACAAAGAGATCAGTGACTGGACCATTAAAGCCAGGCTGGGCGTGCAAACCGAGACCGAAGGCGGCAGCTTTGACGTGTTCTGGCGTCAGTTGGCCGAAGCCTATGAGGTCCGACTGGTCGCGCCGTTGGGGCAGGGTGCTGTGCATATACTCGGTGACGACAGCGGGGTCACGATCAATCTGGCAAACGGCCGGAGTGAATATTCCGAAGATGCCGAAGCGCTGTTCGTGTCGATGACCGGAATGTCCTTGCCGGTAACAGGTCTGCAGGACTGGATGCGCGGAATCCCGATCCAGGGCGAGCCCATTCAGTATGCGAGTTGGAATGAGCAGGGGCAGTTGTACAAGCTCGAACAAAAAGGCTGGCGCGTCGAGATGGGTCGCTACAAGACCGTTGCCGATTATGAGCTGCCCCATGCCTTCTACCTCGGACGCGATGACCGGCCGGAACTCAGTGTGCGACTCATCGTTCGTGAATGGCAGCCGGCGCAGCTGCAGGCGTCTGGCAGATGAGTCAGTACGAGGCGAGTGCGGTCTGGCCAGCACCAGCCAAGCTCAACCTGCTGCTGCACATTACCGGACGCAGAGCCGATGGCTATCACGAGTTGCAGACCGTATTCCAGTTCGTGGAGCTCTGCGACGCGCTGACATTCAGAGCCAACGAGGATGGCCGCGTCAGGCGTCTGAGCGGATCAGCAGAGATCAGCCCCGAGGATGATCTGGTCGTGCGCAGCGCCGGGGCATTAAAAAGCGCAACGGGCACGCCTCTGGGAGCTGAGATTCGAGTCACAAAGCGCATTCCCGCCGGTGCTGGACTCGGCGGCGGCAGCTCGGATGCAGCAACGACGCTACACGCTTTGAACAAGCTGTGGAAACTGGAGCTTGATGTTGACCGGCTTGCCGCAATAGGGCTGACGCTGGGCGCCGATGTGCCGGTGTTCGTCTGCGGCTTTGCGGCCTTTGCCGAAGGCGTCGGCGAACGCTTGCAGCCTGTTTCGCCGGGCCAATCCTGGTATTTGATCCTCACCCCCGATGTGCATGTTTCTACAGCGAAAATATTCGCGGACCCGGATTTGACACGGGATAGCCCAGCCATCAAAATATGCGACCTTTCGGCTTGCCGGTGGGATAATGTCTGTACCCCGGTCGTGATCAAACACTACCCTGAAGTTGCCAGGGCATTGGAACTACTGGGTTGCGTTGGCGAAGCCAGAATGAGCGGAACGGGCTCGTCGGTGTTTGCGCAATTCGCGAGCAGGCACGGCGCCGAACAGGCACTGCAACAGCTGCAGGCACACGCCGGCTGGAGTGATCAGTGGCAGGCGTTTATTTGTCAGGGCAG
>JARFQK010000171.1 GCA_029287815.1 Gammaproteobacteria bacterium | reverse complement strand
CGACGCACGCTTGTCGGTTGCCGGGAGATCAAACTCGGCCTCGTCGCGTTGATAAGCTCTGACTGCGCTATTGGCGTGACAGTTCAGGATGTACTCCGTGACTTCCCGGTGGTCGCAGAAATCGGCCAGATTGGTGCCAAGGACTTCGCCCTGCTGCGTGCCCAGCAGATCATGGATCCTGTTGCTGGTGTAGCTGACCTGCCCGCTCTCATCGGCAACCAGTATCGCAATCGGCAGGGCGTTCAGCGCCGACTCCAGCCTGGTCTTTTGATAGGCCAGCAGCTTGCTGGAGACAACCGAGTTCGTCTGTTTGGCCTCGAGAGCGTCGATGTGCTTGTAGGCAGCGTCGACCACGGTACTGAACCGCTGCATGAAGTGTCGGGTCTTATCAACTACTTCGTTTGCCGGGTCCGTTGATTCGGTTTTCTTCAGTAGCGCCTGCAATTGGGAACTGATCTGCGTCAATGGCTTGATTTCTTTCTTGATCAGAAAATAAAAAATAGGCGTCAGCATGAAGATGGCCATGGCCAGTATCGCAAGCAGACGCACCTGAGCCGTGTCCAGTGCATAATGCGGCTCGAGATAACCCAGCCTGACGAAGGCCTGAAGTTCGCCCTGTTCCATGATCGGTGCAAAATACTCATGGATCTTGATGCCTTCGGTCGATGAATGCTCGCGCTCGCCGACCCACTGGCTTGGCAGGCGGGGTAAGACCATCGGCGGCACAACAACGCCCGGCGTGACATGTTCAGCGAGCGGCAGACCATCGACACTCACCACGGTAGCGAAGGCGAAATGACGACTCGCCAGCGTCTCCTTGAGCACACGCAAGATACCGACGGAGCCACCGTCCCCTTTCAACTTTTCCAGAGACATAGCGCCGAGCAATCTGACCAGTCCAGAACCCTGCTGCTGAATTTCCCGCAGTTCAACGTGTTTCTGCTGATACAGAAACACGACCACGGTAATCAATATCACGACCAGCGAAGCAGCGATCATGCCGATGCCGATCTTCTCGTTACCAAAGTTCACGCTAGTTTGTTGATTATCATTCATCGTCTTGAAACTATCGGCCTCGAAAATGATTTTTTTAGCCAGTTACAGATTGCGCGAGAAAAGAACGGTCTGGTTTCGAATCACAGTTGAACAGGTCAGCGCACGCAGCAGACCCCGGAAAGGCACACACGCGACGGCCAATCGGGCAAGCCAAGTCTCCAGCGTTGGCCTTGAGCGGTTTGGTTTGGAGATTTCTGAAGAGTATAGGCAAGAAACGGGTGGATTTGCCCAATATGATCCGATTTCGCGGATCGGGTGGTACACCCGACTTTGGAACCAAGACCGCCGTCATTGCGAGCGACGCGAAGCAGACTCCTGACTCTCGCGCAAGTTTCAGAAGATTGCCGCGTCGGCATCGTTCCTCGCAATGACGCCTCACCCCCCGCGTCATTGCGAGCGCAGCGAAGCAATCTCATGTATCATGCGCGACAAAAGGACAACTAGGCACGCGTAAAGGATGACAATATGCACCGCTCACCTGCAATCTACATACTCTCGAATAAACCTAATGGTACCCTGTATACAGGCGTCACCAATGATCTTGCCAAGCGCATCTGGCAAGATAAGAACAGAATGACACAAGGTTTCACTTGTAGATACAATCTTACCCAGCTGGTTTATTTTGAGCTGTTTGACAACATGTACGAGGCAATCTCTAGAGAAAAACAAATAAAGGCGGGATCAAGGGCTGCGAAAGTCAGACTGATCGAAAGTATCAACAGTGAGTGGAAGGACCTTTATCGGGATATACTCGGCTGATAGAGATTGCCACGTCGCTGTCGCTCCTCGCAATGACGCCTTGCCCTCCATCGTTGCGAACACAGCTGGGCTAGGTGACTCGCCAATCAACCCACCTCGAGATAATCCCGCCCCATGTTATAACCAATACGCTCCAGATAGGTGCGCGCGATGTCGCGGGCGCCGTGGTTGGTCACGTAGTTCAGGACGAACGGTTTGTTGCCATCGCGGGCGGCACGTTCCAGCCAGGCAGGCTCGACCACGTCGACGCCATCGATGCGGTTGCCGATTTTTTTCGGATCAATATCGATCCAGACTTTCGGCTCGAATCCCTTGTCCAGCAAAAGCCGAACACGCTGGCGCGTCTTTCGCCCGGCACCCCAGAATGCGATTGGCTTGTCATGAATGCGCGTGTCTTTTGACAAATAGTGGGCGCGAACCCTGTCAAATGCTTTGCGCGAATAATGCGCAGAGACCCGGGACAGTCGGGTATCCGATTCGCGCCACTCGAGCAGGACCTGCGGCAGCTTTTCCATACGATGGCCGCTGTGCAGCAAGCGCAACCACAGTTCATAATCCTCGGGAAACTCACCGTGCCGGTAACCGCCGGCAGCGATAACACTGTCGCGCCGGAACATCACACTCGGATGCGCAAACGGCGATTCGATGTAGATCTGGTTATAGATATCGTCGAAACTCAGAACCGCATTCTGCCAGCGCATGTATTCGCGGTAACCGTTCTGAATGCGGGCTTGCGGAAATTTTCTTGCCTGGGCGGCGACCAGCACCACATCAGGATGCGCACGCAAATACTGGCACTGCTGTTCGAGCCGGGAGGCGAGCATGATGTCATCGGCATCCATGCGCGCGACCAGCGGTGCCGAACAATGGGCCAGCCCGAGATTCAGGGCAGCGACCAATCCGCAACGCTCGTTGTCGATGATCCGGATGCGCTCATCAGCGTATTGATGCAATACCTGCAATGAATCATCATCAGATCGATCGTTCACAGCGGTGATCTCGATTTCCGTCAGCGTTTGCCCGAGGACCGATTCGATACATTCAGCCAAAGTCTGCGCTGCGTTGTGAAACGGCAACAACACGCTTACCAGGGGCCCATTTTCAAACATTGGCTGCACAGTCAATCCGTAGGGTGCGCCGTGCGCACCAAAAATACCTGTCCGGCGACGCAGGCGACGTAAACCGAAAACACGTGCTCCATATGGCTCTGTCCCAAATTCAATCAAGCAATGCGGCGATGTCGAGCCTGCGTAGGGTGCGCCGCGCGCGCCATGGATCGGAAGTATCCGGTGCCAGCGTAGTTTTGGTGCGCATGGCGCACCGTGGATCGGCAACATCCTGGCTGAGCGTCGTCTTGGTGCGCGCGGCGCACCCTACGAACCTGTGCTCAGGGTTCCAAACGACTGAGCTCGTCAAGGCTTTCATCGGCCACCTCGCGCACCTCGGCATGCTCATCGTTCAGCAGCGGCTCGATGTACGTTCTGACGCGAGCGTCGCGGGTCAGCGACAGGTAGTGACAAGCGTCGCTGCGCACGCGCGGGTCGGCATGCTGGGTAAGTTCACCCAGCGCGGGCACCAACTTGAGCAGCTCCGGCCTGCCCTGGTATTCCTCCATGATCACGCCAACACCCAGGCGGGCGTTGATTTTCGCATCGGCATCGCTGACCAGTCCGACCAGCGCGTGCAACAGGTCCGGGTCGCGTTCGATCATTGCGAGGACCTGTTTCACTTCGCCATCGCCCAGCCGTTGTTCGAAATATTCGGTCATTCCCGCTTCCGAGCCGGCCCGTTCGGCCCATGTTCTGAGCTCGGCCAGGCTATGCAGGCCGGCAAGCTCGAATTGACCGATTTGCACCCAGGGCACCGAGCGCACGCCTTTTTCGACGGCGATTTCCGGTGCCTGGTCGAGATTCGCCACGTGGAGCTGTGAAATAACCCCCTGTTTGACCAGCTCGGACAGGCTTTTGAGCACGGCAGCACAGTGCGGACAGTGCGTGCCGAGCAGCATCAATGCCTCGGGCGGCGGTGTTTTGACTGTTGGCTCGGGCATGCGGCGTCGCAGATCAATATTTACAAGCAGTTATCTTGGGGTACACTGTCATTCTCTGCGTTTACTATAACTTTGTATAGGCCACATTCGAAAACACCCGGGAAAATGATCGTACGTACAGCACATCCACAACGGCGTGGACTCCTTCTCAATACCCTGCTGCTGGTATTATGCGTCATCGCGGCAGGCAACAGCCAGGCAGACAAGGACGATGAATTTCTAGAGTTCGATGACACCCTGCTCGAACAGGAGCTGGTCTATCCTGAATGGTTCAAACTCACGCTCGGCGATCTGAACGAAGACATCAAGGAGGCCGCCGCGGCCGGCAAATCGGGCATCATCGTCTATTTCGGACAGAAGTTGTGCGCTTATTGCGAGCAGTTTCTTGAAGAGAACCTCGGCGCGCCGGACATCAAGCATTACGTCCGCGAGCATTACGACATCATCCCGATCGACATCTGGGGTATCGACGACGTGGTCGATACCGACGGTGAAACCTACACCGAGCGGGAACTGTCGCTGCGCTATAAAACCAACTTCACCCCCTCGCTGATCTTTTACGGCGCTGATGGCAAGCCGATGTTTCGTCTGCGGGGCTATTACCCGCCGTATAAGTTCAGGGCTGCTTTGGCCTATGTCACCGAGGGCTTCTACAAGGAAGAGACCTTCAAAGAATACCTCGACCGCGCCGAGCCCGGCGTGTTCTTCAGGCTCGCCGGGCTGAATGAGCGCGATTTCTTTCTGGAACCGCCGTATGATCTGGACCGAAGCGACGAGCCGGCCGAAAGCCACCTGGCCGTCTTTTTCGAGCAGGGTGACTGCCACGCCTGCGACCTGTTGCATACCGGGCCGCTGAACGAGCCGACGACCGTGGATGAAATCTTCAAGATGGAGACGGTGCAGCTGAACATATGGTCTGACACCCCGGTGGTGACGCCGGATGGACGACGAACGACCGCGCGCGAGTGGGCCAAGGACCTGAATCTGTTCTATACACCGACGATCATCTTTTTTGACTACGCCGGCAAGGAAATCATGCGCATCGATTCGGTGGTGCAATACTACCGGCTATTGGGCGTGCTTGAATACATCAACAGCAAGGCCTACCTGACCAACCCGGATTTTCAATTGTGGCGCCTGCAACAGCGCAAAACCAGCAAGAGCGACTTATGACACTCGTACAGTTCCGATCACAGCTGGACCAGATTCTATGGGATAGCGATCCGGCCCGGTTACCCGGCTGGCAGTCCTGGCTGATACGAATGCTGCGCATACTGATCGCGACCGGGCGTGATGTTGCCGAAGGCATGCTGACACTGCGCGCGATGGGCCTGGTGTACACCACGCTGCTATCACTGGTGCCGTTGCTGGCCGTCAGTTTCTCGGTGCTGAAGGGCTTCGGTGTACACAACCAGGTCGAACCGATGCTGCTGAGCATGTTTCAACCCCTGGGCGATAAAGGTGTTGAATTGACCGAGAAAATCATCGGCTTTGTCGACAACGTGAATGTCCGGGTGCTCGGCTCGCTCAGCCTGGTGTTCCTGTTCTACACCGTGGTCTCGCTGATGGCAAAAATCGAACAGTCGATGAACAGCACCTGGCGTATCCGGGGTGGACGGAATTTCATTCAACGCATCACCGAGTATCTGAGCGTCGTGATGATCGGCCCGATTCTGATTTTCACCGGCGTCGGCCTGACCGCCTCGATCAGTACTTCAGCCGTCGGGAATGCGCTGGCATCGATGGAAGGCTTCGGCACGCTGATCTATTTCGCGGGCAAAATCGCTTCCTTTCTGTTAATCGTCGGTGCGCTGACCTTCATCTACGTACTGGTGCCGAACACGCGCGTCAGACTGCTGTCCGCGTTTACCGGCGCTGTGGTTGCAGCCCTGCTATGGCGGCTCAACGGCTGGGTATTCTCGATGTTCATCGCCGGCTCGACCAACTACTCGGCGATCTATTCGAGTTTCGCGGTCGTGATCATTTTCATGATCTGGCTATACCTGAGCTGGCTGATCCTGCTGATCGGCACCAGCGTCTCGTTCTACCACCAGCATCCCGAGCGCACTTCGCAAAGACAGCAGGTATTGAGACTGAGCACGCGACTGCAGGAGAAAATCGGCTTGCTGGTGATGCTGCGCATTGGACAGAGCTTTCATCATGACCACGAGAAGCTGACACTGGAAGGGCTCAGCAAGAATCTCGATATTGCCACCGAGGCGCTGGCGCTGGTCCTGCGTCCGCTGGAACAACGTGGCCTGATCATCCAGAGCGGTGACAAAGACCGCGTCTATCTGCCCGCCAGATCGCTGGAACACATCAAGCTCCGCGACATCTGGGACGCTGTACGCAGCGCCCAGGAGAGCAGCCACTTGAACCCTGACAATCTGGCGTCGGACCCGGCTGTTGAGCGGCTGATTGCGGGCATCAATGATTCGATCAACGATACGATCAACGACGAAACCCTGCTGGATCTGGTCGAGCAGAGCGATAATTCACGGCAATCGGTAAGCCTTGAGGAAGTCCGACAAGAAGCATGATCGCTCGAGGTGACCAATAATGCCCGGACGACGCGGCACAGCGCCTGGTCAGGCTGCGGGCCCGTCCGAAGAATTCACGCCGACACAAATCTCTGGAAAACGTATGGGTATAAAGGATCCTGGCGCACGTACAATGGGGGCTGAGTGCAGCGGCCAGCGGT
>JARFQK010000168.1 GCA_029287815.1 Gammaproteobacteria bacterium | reverse complement strand
ATATCCGGTGCCAAAAATGCCGTGTTGCCGATACTGGCGGCGACCTTGCTGGTAGATGGTCCGGCGACGATCGAAAATGTGCCACACCTGCATGATGTGACAACCACCGTCGAGCTGCTCGGCTGCATGGGTGTGCAGGTGGTGATCGATGAAAAACTAAGCATCGAAGTCAACTGTTCGACGATCGAGAATCACGTCGCGCCTTATCATCTCGTCAAGACCATGCGGTCATCGATACTGGTGCTCGGGCCCCTGGTTGCCCGTTTTGGCGAGGCTGAGGTTTCGCTGCCTGGTGGTTGTGCGATCGGATCGCGCCCGGTCAACCTGCATATCAAAGGCCTGCAGGATATGGGTGCCGATGTTGAAGTCAGAAATGGTTATATTCACGCCAAAGCCCGTCGGCTCAAGGGGGCGCGTCTGGTCATGGATATCGTCACGGTCACGGGTACCGAGAATCTGATGATGGCGGCGACCTTGGCGGATGGCATCACCGTGATCGAGAATGCTGCAAGAGAACCCGAGGTCGTTGATCTGGCCAATTTTCTGAATGCGATGGGTGCTAAAATTGAAGGGGCGGGCACCGACACAATTCGTATCGAAGGCGTCGAAAGGCTGTCAGGTACGCGCTACCGCGTGCTGCCGGACCGCATCGAGACCGGGACCTATATGGTCGCGGCGGCCATTTCAGGCGGCAAGGTGAAGCTAAAAGACACCGAGCCAGCGCTGCTCGATGCAGTCATAGACAAGTTGCGCGAAGCCGGTGCGCTCATTACTTGTGGCGATGACTGGATCAGTCTCGATATGCGAGGAAGAAGGCCAAAGGCGGTCAACATTCGAACCGCGCCATTTCCGGCTTTTCCGACTGATATGCAGGCCCAGTTTGCCGCGCTCAACACCATCGCGGAAGGCACCTCGACCATTGTCGAGACCGTATTCGAAAACCGTTTCATGCATGTGCAGGAACTTCAGCGCATGGGCGCCGACATCGAAGTCGAGGGCAATACCGCGATCGTGCGCGGCGTCGATAAACTTTCTGCGGCGCCGGTAATGGCAACTGATTTGCGGGCCTCGGCGAGTTTGATCTTGGCAGGGCTTATTGCAGAGGGTGAAACCGAAGTCCAACGCATCTACCATATTGACCGGGGCTATGAAATCATTGAGGAAAAGTTGTCGCAGCTGGGCGCCAATATTCGACGAATCCCTGCTTGATACTCTGACAACAGTTGCGCGCTGACAATTTTCGGAAAAGCAGCGTCGCTCTCCGTTCGGTGTCGCTGCTCAATATTCGGTGTCGCTGCTCAGTAACTGGAATATCTGATGATTAAGATTGCATTATCAAAAGGGCGAATTTTCAAGGAGACGCTGCCATTACTGGCAGCGGCCGATATCCAGCCCGCCGAGGACCCAGAGACCAGCCGCAAGCTGATACTCGACACCAATCACGATGATGTCAAGCTCGTGATCATAAGGGCTACAGACGTGCCAACCTATGTCCAGTTCGGTGCGGCCGATGTCGGCGTTGCTGGCAAGGACGTGCTGATGGAGCATGGTGGCGAAGGGATCTATGAGCCACTTGACCTGGGTATCGCAAAATGCCGGCTGATGACTGCCGGGCTGGTTAATGCGAAGCCGGTTCGCAGGCGCAAGCGCATCGCGACCAAGTTTGTCAATGTTGCCAGGACGTTTTTCGAATCCAGAGGGGAGCAGGTCGAGGTAATCAAGCTCTATGGCTCCATGGAATTGGGGCCGATCGTCGGGCTGTCGGATATGATCGTGGATGTGGTCGATACGGGCAACACGCTGAGAGCCAATGGCCTCGCGCCGATCGACCATATTGCCGACATCAGCGCACGCCTGATCGTCAACAAGGCGGCAATGAAAATGAAACATCAACCTATACAATCGTTGATCGACAGCATTGGTGGAGCCATCGGATGATCGAAATCGCTCGCTTCAAAACGACCGAAAGTAATTTCGACGAAAAACTGGATCAGCTTTTAGCCTGGGAGCAAGCGACTGACAGTGAAGTGGTCACCACGGTCGCGGCAATCCTTGATCGGGTGCGTCGACAGGGTGACACTGCGCTGCTGGAATATACGCGTCAATTTGACCGTCTCGCGTTGACATCGGCTACCGAGCTGGAACTGACGGGCGAGGAGTTACAGGTAGCGCTGAACGCGATCGATGACCGGCAGCGGCAAGCACTCGGGGCAGCAGCCGAGCGGATACGCGCCTATGCTGAACATCAGAGGATGGATTCATGGATGTACACTGAAAATGATGGCACTGTGCTCGGGCAGAAAGTGACCCCGATGGACAGGGTCGGGCTATACGTGCCAGGTGGCAAGGCCGCTTATCCGTCATCAGTGCTGATGAATGCGATACCGGCGAAAGTGGCCGGCGTCCCGGAATTGATTATGGTGGTGCCGACCCCGGACGGCGAGCGCAACGATCTGGTGTTGGCGGCTGCGGCTGTCTCTGGCGTCGATCGCGTTTTCACGATCGGCGGTGCTCAGGCGATTGCAGCGCTGGCCTTTGGCACCGAAACGATTCCGCGAGTCGACAAGATCACCGGGCCAGGCAATGCGTTTGTGGCGACTGCCAAACGTCTTGTCTTCGGTATCGTTGGCATTGACATGATCGCCGGTCCGTCGGAAATTTTGGTGGTGTGCGATGGTCACACCGACCCTGACTGGATCGCAATGGATTTGTTTTCTCAAGCGGAACATGATGAGGATGCGCAGTCGATTCTGGTCAGTCCAGATGGCGAGTTTCTCGAACGTGTCAAAGCCAGTCTCGACAGGCTGCTGGGCGAAATGCCGCGTGCCGAGATCATAGCGAAGTCACTGACCGACCGAGCGGCACTGATCGAGGCGAAAGATATGAACGATGCGATCGCGGTGGCCAACCGTATCGCACCCGAGCATCTCGAGCTGTCTATGGATGACGCCGAAGCTTGGGCACAGAAAATTCGCCATGCCGGTGCAATCTTCATGGGACGTTATACGGCTGAGGCGCTCGGAGACTATTGTGCGGGCCCCAATCACGTATTGCCGACCTCAGGCACAGCCAGGTTTTCCTCGCCTTTGGGTGTCTATGACTTCCAGAAACGCTCCAGCCTGATCGGATGCTCAGCACAGGGTGCTTCGGTCCTAGGGGAAGTCGCCTCGACGCTGGCGCGCGGCGAAGGGCTGGTCGCCCATGCCCGCTCTGCGGAATACCGCATCAAGTAACATCGACGATCGTTGAAATCCAGATTCTTCGCGCATAGGTGTGGCAGCGCCGAAAATTTGTGCTACTGATTATAGAGATATTGAACCTTTTGCTTGCAGGCAAACCGAGACCGCCATGGATTTTTTTGAATGGGACGAGAAATATTCCGTCAAAGTGCCATCCATAGATCGGCAGCATCGTGATTTGATCGATTATATCAACAAGCTGCAGACCGAGCTGGCAGCGCCTGAGCCCGACGCAATGATGATCGAACTGATACTCAATGGTTTGATCGGATACGCCAACACGCATTTCAAGTATGAAGAAATGCTGTTCAGCATGTACCGATACCCGGAAAGCGAGCAGCACAAGGCCGCGCACCAGCGTCTGTTCGATTCGGTGGCCAGATTCAAGCAGCGCTATCAGGCGGGGGCGCCCGAAGTCGGCGAAGAGTTACTGGCTTTTCTGAAGATCTGGTTGAATCATCACATCCTCAAGGAGGACATGGCGTACTCAGAGCACATGCTTGCCAGGAATGTTCACTGAGTGCGGTTATCCGTGTGGACAATAGAAACACCTCAGGTCCACAGATAAACGCCGATAAACGCAGAAAGTAGATAGGCAGTTTGTTCGCGAACAACGCATAGCATGCGAAACACCCCAGCCTCTGGCCAGTTGACGCTTTCTCAATGAGACCAAATGGCATCCGTGTCTATCTGCGTTCATCGGCGGACCCGTTTTGGCGGGAATTTCCGATAGTCTCGGTTAGATTTTGCGGGCTAGCGCAGTGCAAGCTCGCGTTTGCGGGCTTGCACTGCGGAACAGGCTAATGCTTGACGGATATCCGCCGAGATTGTGCGACTTCCTGCTTCGGTATCGTAATCTGTAGCACACCGTGCTCTGATTGTGCTTCGATCGCATCGGCATTGGCCGAATCCGGCAGCGTGAAGCGACGATAGAAAACGCCATACTGGCGTTCAACGCGCTTGTAGTTGGGTTCGTCTGATTTTTTCTCCGATCTGCGCTCGCCCTTTATGGTCAGAACGCCTTTTTCCATCGTGACTTCGATTGCATTCGGGTCGACACCGGGAATATCGGCCATCAGCGTAAAAGCTTTGTCGTCCTCCTTGATATCGACGGCTGGCACCCAATTGGCTGTTGCGATACTGCCGTTGTCATCCGAATCAAATTTGTTCAGCGGCATGCTGAGATCACGTTGGAGCTGATCAAACAGGCTCCACGGGTTGTATCGAGTCAAGGTCATTGTCACTCTCCTCTAAGTTTATGTTTACCTGCGATTAATATGCGGTCGGTAATCCTAATTTCAAGAATGAACAACGGCCTGCATGCGGGTTAGTGGTCTGTTACTATGTAGTCGAAAATTGCCAGGAATAGACCGTGTCAGAGCAGTTACTCAAATGGGTGCGCCCGGAAATCCGTGAACTATCGGCCTATCAAGTGCCAGATGCCCGTGGATTGATCAAGCTGGATGCGATGGAGAATCCTTACGGCCTGCCCAGCGAGCTTCAGCGGGAGTGGCAGCGCGGTCTTTCCTCCGTGGCGATCAACCGATATCCGGATCCGACCGCGTCGGCATTGCACGACTGCCTGACCGAGGTCATGCAGGTGCCTCAAGACCGATCTATCCTGCTAGGTAATGGTTCAGATGAATTGATTCAAATGCTCGCGCTGTCGGTCGCGGCCCGCGACCGATGCATTCTGTCGTTCGAGCCGGGTTTTGTAATGTACAGCATGATCGCGCGCTACACGGGTATGACCTACGTCGGCGTGCCGTTGGCGGCCGATTTTTCCCTCGATCTTGACCTGGTCCGCGCTGCGATCGAGCGGCATCAACCAGCGCTGATCTTCGTCGCCTACCCAAACAATCCGACGGGCAATCTTTTTGATGCAGCAGCGATTGAGGAGATCATTCGCATGGCTCCGGGCCTGGCCGTGGTCGACGAAGCCTATCATCCGTTTGCGCAGACCAGTTTCATGCCCAGGCTGAAGGATTATGAGCAACTGCTGGTGATGCGGACCGTCTCCAAGATGGGCTTGGCAGGGTTGCGACTGGGTGTGCTCTGTGGCGCTCCTGCGCTGATCAATGAAGTCGATAAGGTTCGTCTGCCCTACAATATCAATGTGTTGACGCAGTATACAGCCGAGTTCGTGCTCGCTCATGCTGACTTTCTCGTTGGCCAGGCCGAAATGATACGCGCTGATCGGGATGCGCTGTTGCAGCAAATGGCTTCGATGTCGCAGGTCGAGGTGTTTCCGAGTCAGGCCAATTTCATACTGTTCCGCCTCAAGCATGCCGATGCGACGGCGGTTTTCGACAAACTGCGTGCCGATGGCATACTGATCAAGAATATGGACAGGCCCGGACCACTGGCGAGCTGCCTTCGGGTCACGGTCGGCAGGCCCGAGGAAAACCGGTTGTTCATTCGCGCTCTGGAGAACGCGCTAAGTCCACAGCGCTCCGCTCTTTAGCCCGCATTTCTGACCAGGCGGCGTAGAGAAATACGGGCCAGCATCAGTCAACCGGTCTGGCTACTGACTTCGCATCGGTCGCTGTCCCAGTACTGCATCGACGCTGAAGCTCTGGCGTTCGCGTAAACCTTCGACACGGAAGATATCGCCGGGTCTTCCGGCAGCGATCAGTTCAAGCACGTCGGCCGTGTCCTTGATCTCCCTGCGGTTGATGTGGGTGATGATATCGCCCACTTTTAATCCTGCTCTGTCACCCGGGCCGTCTTTATCGATACCGGTGATCAAGACGCCCTGGATGGGCAGGTTGATGCTCTCGAGTATTTGAAACGGTACGTTCTGGCCTTCGACGCCCAGCCATCCGCGGATCACGTAGCCATTTTCGGTTATCTGAGTCATCACGTCGTGGACCAGATCAATCGGTATCGCAAAGCCGATGCCAGCAAAATTCCCGGTTTCCGTGTAGATCAGGGAATTGATCCCTACGATCTCGCCAGCTGCATTGACCAGCGCGCCGCCTGAATTGCCCGGATTGATCGCTGCATCCGTCTGAATAAAATTCTCGTAGGTGTTCTGGCTCACCTGATTACGCCCAGTGGCACTAATGATTCCCTGAGTGACCGTCTGACCTATCCTGAATGGGTAGCCGATGGCGAGTACGACATCTCCGATGTTGAGCTTCTTCATGCTGGCCATCGTGATTTCAGGCAGATTGTCGAGTTCGATCTTCAAGACCGCCAAGTCCGTGTCTGGGTCGGTCCCTACCAGTCGAGCCTCTGCCGAACGGCCATCATTGAGGTTCACGCCAATCTTCTTCGCTTTGGCGATCACATGATGGTTGGTGACGATGTAGCCGCGCGTGTCGAGAATCACGCCCGAACCTGAACTGCGGTGCATTTTTGTCTCTGTCAGGTTCGGCAGCTGCTCGCCGAACAGCTGTTCCAGCTGGTGACGCGCGTCTTTCTCGATCGGGACCTCGACGAGGCTTTGTACGTTCAGTGTGACAACGGCGGGAGCCGCCCTGCGGACGGCGTTGGAAAAACTCTTTGGCTGCTGTAAATCGCTGTCCGTTCCAGTGCGATCCGCGTCCAGGCTGGTAAAAACGAGCTTGCCCTGAAGCAATAGCACGGCGAGACCGGCCACGATGCCAATCAGTGTCCAGAGCAGAAGATATTGGATCGTTCCGTTTCTTTTCATTCAGTGAAATTACTTAAGCTCATGATCTTCTTTGTTTTATGACAAAAGATTTGGATATTAGAGTTTGATGATATAAAATATTGGCGCATTTTGCACGCCGATGCGCATGATCTACTGCCGAATGCACAGATGGTAAGCACAAAAGGGCTCCAAATCAGTTTCGTGCTTACGCGTCCCGAATTTTATTACGCGGAGAATATTAGATGTCTACTGATGTTGTAGATAAGGGCCGACGCCGCTTTCTGGCAGCCGCGACTGGTGTGGTCGGAGCTGTCGGCGCCGGGTTTGTTGCCGTACCCTTCCTTGCGTCATGGATGCCCAGCGAGCGCGCCAAAAACGCCGGTGCGCCTGTCGAGGCTGATATCAGCAAACTTGAGGAAGGCCGTATGATGATTGTCGAGTGGCAGAGCAAGCCGGTCTGGATTGTTCGCCGCTCGCAACAGATGCTGGACAGTCTGCCAAAGCTGGAAGGCAACTTGCGTGATCCAGCGTCAGAAAACGTGGACCAGCAGCCGGAGTATGCGCAAAACGAATTTCGCTCGCGCAAGCCGGAGATCTTGGTCTTGATTGGGATCTGCACGCATCTGGGATGTTCGCCAACCTATCGCCCCGACATTGCGCCGGAGGATCTCGGCGATGACTGGCTCGGCGGTTTCTTCTGCCCGTGTCACAGTTCGCGCTTCGATATGGCGGGTCGGGTTTATCAGGGCGTGCCTGCGCCGACGAATTTGGTTGTGCCGCCGCATTTCTATTTGACTGAAAACACCATCCTGGTGGGTGAAGATGGGAGGGCTGCCTAATGAGTAAGGTAATCGGCTGGATTGATGACCGTTTTCCGCTGATGAAGATGTGGAACGAGCATCTGGCAGAATATTACGCGCCAAAAAATTTCAACTTCTGGTATTTCTTCGGGTCGCTGGCACTGCTGGTGTTGGTGATCCAGATCGTTTCGGGCATCTTCCTGGTGATGCACTACAAACCCGATGGTGAATTGGCTTTCGCATCGGTCGAGTACATCATGCGTGATGTGCCTTACGGCTGGTTGATCCGGTACATGCATTCAACTGGCGCGACCGCATTTTTCGTTGTGGTTTATTTACACATGCTGCGTGCGTTGATGTATGGCTCCTACAAGAAGCCGCGCGAGCTCATCTGGCTGTTCGGTATGTTCATCTATCTGGTATTGATGGCAGAAGCCTTCATGGGTTACCTGCTGCCATGGGGCCAGATGTCCTACTGGGGTGCGCAGGTGATCATCTCGCTGTTCGGCGCGATCCCGGTGATCGGCGACGACTTGACGTTGTGGATTCGTGGCGATTACGTGATCTCAGATGCAACTTTGAACCGGTTCTTCTCGTTGCATGTGATCGCATTGCCCCTGGTGTTGCTCTTCCTGGTGGTGGCACACATCCTCGCGCTTCATGAAGTGGGTTCCAACAATCCGGATGGCGTTGAGATCAAGAAGAATAAAGACGAGAACGGTATTCCGCTGGACGGGATACCGTTCCATCCGTACTACACCGTCAAGGATATCGTGGGTGTGGTCGTGTTCCTGTTCTTCTTTGCGACGGTTCTGTTCTTCTTCCCAGACGGCGGCGGCTACTTGCTGGAGCACGCGAATTTCGTTGCCTCCGACCCACTGAAGACGCCCGAGCATATTGCGCCAGTCTGGTATTTCACGCCGTTCTATGCGATCTTGCGCGCGGTGCCTGACAAGCTGCTCGGTGTTGGCGCGATGGGTGCGGCTATTGTGTTGTTGTTCTTCATGCCGTGGATCGATCGCTGCAAGGTCAGGTCGATACGCTATCGCTCGAACATCTACAAGATAAACCTTGCCATGTTTGTTGTCAGCTTCGTCGTGCTGGGCTGGCTGGCGATGCAACACGTGACAGCGACGATAACACTGCTGTCACAGGTTTTCTCGCTGCTCTATTTCGCGTTCTTCGTCATCTTGTTTATCACTTCGAAGAATGAAAAGACCAAACCGGTTCCGGACAGGGTTACATAATGAAAAAACAGTTGCTGACAATTTTAATGAGCGTTGTGCCAACAGTAACGTTGGCCGCGGGTGGTGGCGTGCACCTCGACGATGCCCCGATCGACATCGCGGATATGGAGTCGGTCAAGCGGGGGGCAAAACATTTTGTTGATTATTGTCTTAGCTGCCACGAAGCGAGCTATATGCGCTACAACCGCATCGCAATGGATACCGGTATGAGTGATGGAGAGCTGCGTGAGAACCTGATCTTTACCACCAACGAAAAAGGTGAGCCGACCAAAGTAGGCTCATTGATGAAGGTTGCGATGACCGATGAATATGCCAAGAAAGCGTTTGGAACCGAGGTCCCGGATCTGACCCTGTCAGCTCGCGCCCGGGGTGCTGACTGGTTGTATACCTACCTGCGTACTTTCTACGTTGATCCTAATCGCCCTACCGGAATGAACAACCTGGTCTTTCCAGATGTGAGCATGCCGAATGTGCTGGGCTCGTTGCAGGGCATACAGAAGGCCGTGTATAAAACTCAGACACGTCAGGGCGTTGAAGTGGAAACCGTTGATAAGCTCGAGCTGGCCCAGCCAGGCACGATGACAGCGGAGGAATTCGATGCGTTCGTCGCCGATCTGGTCAACTTCATGGTTTATCTGGGTGAGCCGGTGCAGAATGAACGCCGAAGCCTTGGCGTCAAGGTATTGATTTTCCTTGCTATTTTCGGAGTGCTGGCTTACCTGCTGAAGAAAGAGTACTGGAAAGACGTGCATTGAACACTGTCGCGCAATAACAACGAACAAACAAGCCACAGTGAGCGAATGAGTCTATGAATCTCTATTCCACCGCGACATCAATCTATTGTCACAGAACCCGAATCGTTCTGGCTGAGAAAGATATCGCACACGAATGCATTATCGTTGACACGAATGATTTGCCTGAAGACTTGATAGACTTGAATCCATATAGCAGTCTGCCTACGCTGGTTGATCGTGACTTGGTCCTGTATAACTCGCGCGTGATCATGGAATACCTGGAGGAGCGGTTTCCTCATCCGCCGTTGATGCCGGTGGGCCCGGTCGCGCGAGCACAGACACGTCTGGCGCTGTTTCGTGTCGAAAACGACTGGTACCCTCTGGCGGAGATCATCGAGACAAAATCGGAGAAGGCTGTGGTCAAGGCGCGTAAGGAGCTGACGGAGAGTATTTCGGCTTCCGCGGATGTGTTTGCCGCAATGCCTTTTTTTCTGAGCGAGGAATTCTCGCTGGTGGATGCCAGTATTGGACCTCTGCTGTGGCGATTGCCGCGCTATGGTGTCGAATTACCACGTGCGGCGAAAGCAGTCCAGGCCTACGCTGAGCGTATTTTCGATCGAGAGGGATTTCAGCTGAGCTTGACCGAAGGCGAGCGCGAGCTCAGACTCTAGACATACTGCTGGTATGCACTGCACGTGTGCTTTCAGACCTTCTTTAACATACAATGGCTTATGTCTAAGGTCGCATTGCGGCTGCGAGATCTGTCGCAATGAGCTAGAATATTCCCATGACTTCCAGTCGCCCCTACCTGGTCAGAGCAATGTATCAATGGATTGTTGACAACGGCATGACGCCGCACTTGCTCGTCAACGCTGAATTGGATGAGTGCATCGTTCCTGTCGCCCATATCAGTGAGGGCAAGATAATCCTTAATATAGCTCCGATGGCGGTACAGGGACTGACTCTGGGTGACGAGGAGGTTACTTTCAATGCGCGGTTCAATGGCAAGGCGGAATCCATCTTGGTCCCGGTGACTGCGATCCTCGCCGTCTATGCGCGCGAAAACGGCCAGGGCATGATGTTCTCTGATGATGACCAAAGTGGGCACGCTGACGGTAAGCGTGCGGATGATCGTGGCGAGAAGGATGCAGATAAGTCGCGTGCTTTGCTGAAACGTTCACCCCGCAGCTCAGCCGATCAAGACGCGGAGTTGCATGGCGATAAATCCGGGCCAAGACTGCACCGTTCGAGTGCGACCGTGGATGACGGGTCTGATCCCGACCCCGACAAGCCTCGGCCAAACTTGCGAGTTATCAAATAACGCTTGAGGTTTGGCTGGCATTTCTGAGCAGTCGAGCTAGTGCCCGAGCAGCTGGTGATCGACGAGGTCGCAGATGCAGTGTATGGCGAGCAAGTGGACCTCCTGAATGCGGGCGGTAGATTCAGACGGCACCCTGATTTCGACATCATCGGCGGTCAGCAATCGCGCCAAATCCCCACCCTGTTTGCCGCTAAGCGCGATAACCTGCATCTCGCGGTCATGTGCCGCCTCGATCGCGCGATTGACATTGGCTGAGTTTCCGCTGGTGCTGATGGCCAGCAGAATATCGCCCGGTTGACCCAGCGCACTCACCTGTTTTGCAAAGACCTGGTCATAACTGAAGTCGTTGGCAATGGAGGTGAGGGTTGAGGTATCCGTGGTCAGCGCGATCGCCGGCAAGCCAGGTCGTTCCATCTCAAATCGATTCAGCATCTCGGAGGAAAAGTGCTGGGCATCTCCAGCTGAGCCTCCGTTGCCGCAAGACAGTAACTTGCCGCCGCCGAGAAGGCAATGTGTGACCATCTGTGCCGCGGTAGACAGCGGCTCAGCAAGCAAGTCCGCCGCTATTTGCTTGGTGCTGATGCTGTCCTGGAAATTTTGATTAATTCGCTTGATCAGATCCATGCTTGTCTTGCGCTCTAGTCCGCTAAAATGCGTCTTTTATCCAATCGAAAGTATACGCGTTCGCGCCATTGTTCAGGATTTCTTCGCTCATCGCAACAACGTCAAATCGACCGTTCTTCAGGCGTGTCTCCTGCTGTAAATATTGTTCGGCCGTCTTGCGCAACCTGTGCTGTTTGCTGGTGGTGATGGTTTCGGCCGCACTGCCGAACGCATCGTTCTTGCGATATCTGACTTCGACAAAAACCACCGTGTTCTTGTCTTGCATCACCAGATCGAGTTCGCCTCGGCGCCCTTGATAATTTCTGTCGAGCAGCGTCAAACCCTGTTGTTGCAGATATTTGCAGCAGGCCAGCTCAGCTTTTCGTCCACGATCACGACTGGTTTGGGTCATGCAAAGCCGTTCCTGCAGGTGGTGTGCTGAAATCCAGATAGACGGGACGACCGTTCTTGAATTTGGCCCAAATGAGTTCACGATGCAAACGTTGGTTAACATCCATCGAAATCGTGCCGGTCTCACCTGGATAGCGCGCGTAATCGTGCGAGCGCAGATAATTCAAATTCTGGACGATGTTGAAGGCATCGACACCGAGAGCGAACAGCCTGGTGTATGCCTGTTGATCGTTCCAGATTGCATCGAAATGCTGTCTGTACTGGCTGTCGCTGGTCAGCGTCCATGGCAGATCGCAAAATACGGTGCCATCGAGATCACGGTCGGCATATTTGTCGAGCTTGCCGCTGTAAACATGAGAGGTCGCGTAAACGGGCAAGTCGCCGGCATGATGAAATTTGAGCGCCGGTATGATGCCTCGAGCGGCCCGATGTGTACCTGCCAGAAAGATCATATCGATGTCCTGGCGTCGATACGGCTGGAATTGGAGTCGGGTGCCGAGCACATGCTGCAGGTCTTGCAGGCGCGCCTGGCTGTCATCAAGATTGAATAACTTTTTTAGCGGCTTCGAGTAATCGTCGACATTGGTTGGATAGTGCTGGATCGTCAGCACTGAGCCGCCAAGTTCCTCAAAACGCTGGGTAAAGGCAGCCTGCAAGCGCCGACCCCATTCGCTGTCCGGCACCAGTGCAGCAGCTGTGGTGTGATTTTCCCGTATTGCCAGCTCGGCTACCTGCCGCGCTTCGTCTTCAGGCAGGAGTCCAAACTGGTAAAGATTATCAGAGATACTCAGCGGGTTTTCCGCGTAATTCAGCGTCAGTATCGGTGTGTCGAGGGTGCGATCCTGCGCCAGCTTATTGATGCTCGCCTTATCCAATGGCCCTATGATGTAGCTGGCCCCGTCCAGCGTGGCCCTTTCGTAGAGTTCGTAGAAACTCAGGTCCTCATCGCTGGTATCGTAAAACCGCAGCAGCGGTCTTTTGCTTGTGTCCTGCTCAAACCAGGCAGTGACGATACCACCTTGTATCGCGTCAGAAACATTCTTGTATTTGCCCTGCATCGGCAGCAGAATCGCGATACTTTCGGCAGGCGTATAGCTCTGTTGAGCTTCAGCCAGCAAACGCTCGATAAACAGATTGCTCACCGGGTGATCGGGGTAACGCATTCCCCAGTCCAGAATCGCGTTTTGAATTTGACTGGTGTCTCTCGGCGTATTTCTGAGCTCTGCCGCGAGATCGATCCAGCCGCGTGTGGTCAGATCGTCGACCTGGGAAGGCTGTAGCGCGACCGCCGGAGTGCGTTGCAGTGCGGCCCAGATCGCCTGGTGATTTTCGTCGCGCGCTTCATCTGTCTGCAGGTGGCGCTCGAGATCAACGCGTATGCGCACAGCCGCAAGATGGTATCCTAGCTCAAGATTGGCGTCAGCGCTGATTTCTCTGGCTTCGATGTATTGTGGAAGCGGCAATTCGTGGATCGACGGCAACAGCGCTAGCGCTTGTCTGGGCTTTTCATTCGCGAGAGCGATCTTTGCTGCTAGCAGGCTGACCTGGTGCTGGCGGCTGGTCACGGTGGTTTCGGCGTCCAGGGTCTCCAGCTGATCGGCTGCTTTGTCGAGTTCACCGCGCCGATAAAACAGTTCAGCCGCGCTCAGCAAATGCTGCTCTCGCAGTTCGCCAGTGCTCTCGCTGGCGAGTGCGACATAGTCTTCAGCGGTCTTTCCCTCCAGTTCGGTCGGCTGGCCTCCGATCGCGTCGGGAACGCGTTGATCGACGCCTTCCCCCGGACGTTCAGGTGTTGGCGCGCAGGCAACCAGGGCAGAAAACAGATAGATACAGAGTATTCGGTTGAACGATTTCAAGATCAGTCTGGACAAATTAATCAATAAGTTAGAGTATTGTTTCCACAGTCTGAGCGTATTCTACAACAGGCAGACAGCACTTCGCGCAGAAACTAAGCGACTTGGGTAAAACATTGTCAAATCAAACAGTAAACGCAGCTTCACTTTTTCTGGTAGCGACCCCTATCGGTAATCTGGCGGACATCAGCTCGCGCGCGTTGCAGGTACTGGCTGAAGCCGCCTGGATTGCTGCTGAGGATACACGTCACAGCAAACACTTGCTACAGCACTATGCGATCACGACGAGGGTGCTGGCCTATCATCAGCACAATGAAGCGCGACAGACACCCATTCTGATCGATCGCCTGCATCAAGGGCAGTCGATTGCACTGGTTTCGGATGCAGGTACACCACTGGTCAGTGATCCAGGCTACCGGTTGGTGCGAGCCGCATTGCAGGATGACATCCGGGTAGTGCCGGTACCGGGTGCGTGCGCGGCCATCGCGGCTTTGAGCGCGTCGGGTTTGCCTACCGACAGGTTCGTATTCGAGGGTTTTCCACCGGCGAGACAGGGCTCCCGTCTGAATTTCCTGAAAGCGCTGAGTGCCGAGCAGCGAACTCTGGTCTTTTACGTCTCCTGTCATCGGTTGCTCGACACGTTGCAGGACATGTTGGCGGTTTTCGGTGGCGCGAGACAGGCGGTTGTGGCGCGAGAACTGACCAAGGCCTTTGAGACCATTCGCAAAGCCAGGCTGGATGATCTGGTTGATTGGGTAAGAGGCGACCCGAACCAGCAACGGGGCGAGATGGTTGTGTTGATCGAGGGTGCAAGCGAGCACGGCGATCAGGACCAGGAGCACGTGGCCAAGCTACTCACGGTGCTGGTTGATGAATTGCCGCTGAAGCAAGCCGCTATTATCGCGTCGCGACTGACTGGACTGAACAAAAATGATCTTTACAAGCAGGCCCTGGGTCTGAACAATAACAAGAGATGATGCGAATTCTGACAATCGTATGCGTGTTGTTCGCGCTCACGGCAGCTGCCGAGGCGAGCAATGACAGGGCCTTGTTCTGGCAGATTCGGTCCGACAGCGCCACCGTTTATCTGCTGGGTTCCATTCATTATGCTGATGAAAGTTTTTATCCACTGCGAGAGGAAATCGAACGGGCCTTTGCGGTTTCGGATCATTTGGTCGTGGAGATCAATATCGACGCAGAAAAAGCCGCGCGTTATCGGGAACTGATTCAAGACAAAGGATCCTTCGCCGGCGAGACAACAATTCGCGACGTGGTCTCAGAACAGACCTTCCGACATCTGCAATACCGGTTGGATCGACTGGGCATACCGCTGGATATGGTGCACAAACAAAAACCTGGCATATTGGTGCTGACCCTGACAGCAGTGCAGGTCATGAAGATGGGTTTTTTGCCGGAGATGGGGATCGATGCCTATTTGCTGCGCAAGGCCTCAAAAAGTGGTAAGGACATACTCGAGCTCGAGACCATAGACGAGCAGATCGATGTGTTTTTGAATATCACAGATGGTGACCTGTTGTTGCGCGAAGCACTTTTCTCGCTGGAGGAGGCCGAAGTCTTAATGATGGATATGATTTTTTGCTGGAAGCAGGGCGATGATGCCTGCATCGAGGGTATCCTGTTCGAAGACGCGTTCACCAACTATCCTTCGTTCGTGAGTATCTATGATGTGCTGTTCTATCGACGGAACGAGGATATGGCGACTGACGTCAGGAAATTTCTACAGAGCGAAGGCACGTATTTCGTCGTCATCGGTGCTGGCCACCTTGTCGGTGAAAAAGGTATCCCGAACCTGCTCAGGAACGCCGGCTACAAGGTAACGCGATTATAATGCTATGCGCGACAGCATGGCTTGTTCGTTTGATATCAGGCTGTCGCGTTCAAGGAAACTCGGAATGATTCAGAGCTTCCTAAATTATTGTTGATGGCATCATTCACGGGGAATCCTCGATATGCACCAATGGCTGATTGGGCTTTTTCTTTTGCCGCTGGCGGCACCTGCTGCGTTTGCAGAACCGGCGCGAAATTCGCTGACGCTGGAACAAGCGGTCGTCAATGTGCTCGAACGCAGTCCGGCGCTCAAGGCAGCTGATTTCGAGGCAAAGGCCGCGGCTGCACGGATACGCTCAGCGCGATTAACACCCGCGGTGAAGACATCGATCGACCTGGAGAACTTCGGTGGCAGTGGCCTCCGCTCCGGGACTGATTCGCTCGAGACGACCTTGAGCCTAGCCAAGGTGCTCGAGTTGGGTCGTAAAGCCCGACTTCGCGGCGATGTCGCAGAACAGGAAGCAATGCTGCTGCGCACTGAACAGGATGCTGAACGTCTTGATCTGCTGGTCGAGACGGCGAAGCGCTTCGTGCAGGTTGTCGCGGATCAGGAAAATCTTGTGATTGCAGAGGATACCCTGGCTCTGGTGAAGCGGACGAAAACCACAATCCAGCAGCGTGTCAACGCTGGCAAGTCCGCGAATGCCGAGCTACGCTACGTCGACATTGCGGCTGCGAAGACTGAACTGGAACGAGACCATGCCAGGCATGCGCTTGCAGGTTCGCGGTTGAAGCTGGCCACGCTATGGGGAGAGGTGGAGCCTGCGTTCACCGAGGCGAAAGCCGACCTGTTCGCAGTCGAAGCACCACAATCTTTCGAATTACTGGCGCAATCCTTGGAGCGCAACCCCGACTTGGTGCGATATCTCAACGAGGACCGCCTTGCAAAGACGCGCATCGAACTGGCACGGTCGAGGCGAAAAGCCGATGTGGAACTTGTTGGCGGACTGCGACACTTCAATCTGACTGATGACACCGGCTTGGTGATGTCACTGAACATACCACTCGGCAATGCCTCGCGGGCACGGCCAAAAGTTGATGAGGCCGAGTTGGGACTGCGGCGGAATTCTTATGACCTGGAACAACGCCGCCTCGAATTATACGCAACGCTGTTCGAGGTTCACCAGGAGGTCGAACATGCCACCGATGCAACCGCGGTGTATCGTGACACAATCATCCCGCTGTCCGAGCGCGCTCTGCGCGATTATGAGCAAGGTTATCGCTCGGGGCGTTATTCCTTGCTGGAACTGCTGGTTGCACAGCGCACGCTGCTCGATGCACGGCTCGAAGCCGTGTTGGCTGCGGCTGACTATCATCGCTATCGTATCGAAATCGATCGGTTGACCGGCGCCGGTCTTGCTTCAGGAAAGCCTCGATGAGATCGTACTGGCTTGCAGGGCTCATCATACTGCTAACCGCATTGCTGTCGACCTGGCTGTTACTGTCGCCGGTTGATCGCCATGATCAGAATGAGCACGAACATCAGGACGAGCATGAGCATGAGCAGGATACGCCAGGTCTGACGCGGATAGCGCCAGCGATAGCCGCTGAGATAGGCATCGAAACCGAGGCCGCGGGTCCGGTCCTGCTGGCCGAAACGCGAGTAACGACAGGACGAGTGCAGATCGATCCCAACCGGCTGTCTCGTGTCCGTCCCCGCTTTCCCGGCGTCGTAAAGGATATCCGTAATGAACTTGGTGACAGCGTCAGTGCCGGGGATATTCTCGCGACCATACAGAGCAACGACAGCCTGCAGGATTATTATCTTAGAGCGCCGATCGCTGGGCAGATCATCAAGCGAGATATCCAACTTGGCGAAGCGACGGCCGACGAGCCTCTATTCATTATTGCGGATCTGGATCAGGTTTGGGTTGAGCTTGATGTGTTCGCGCGCGATCTGGATCGAATTGACGAGGGCATGGCGGTGATTGTGGAGAGCCTCGACGGGCGTTACCGGAGAACCGCCGCGATCGAATGGGTTTCACCACTGACGGCGCACGCCAGTCAGAGCGTTCGTGCCCGCGTCGTTCTGAACAACGAAGACGGCCGTCTGCGTCCCGGTCAGTTCGTCCGCGGTCGGGTCATTGTTGCTGAACACCAGGTGCCCCTCGCAGTACGACAATCTGGACTACAGCAATTCCAGGGCGCTGATGTCGTGTTTACCCATTTGAACGATGTTTACGAAGCCCGCGCGTTGAAGCTGGGCCGACGCAATAGCGACTGGGTTGAGGTGCTGTCTGGCATGGAGGCGGGCACGGAGTACGTC
>JARFQK010000225.1 GCA_029287815.1 Gammaproteobacteria bacterium | reverse complement strand
CCTTCAAGCGCATTTTTGTGCCCGATCGGGAGCCCGCTGGCACTTTCAATTCGACGCTGCCACTGGGTGTTGGAACTTTGACCGTATCACCGAGGGCGGCCTCCCACGGCGTTATCGGCAAATCCAGATAGATGTCACGACCTTCGACATGATAAAGACTATGGGGCCTGAATTCGACTTCAAGGTACAGGTCGCCGGAACCACCCTGACCGACACCCGGTGCGCCCTGACCAGCCAGACGAATTTGCTGGCCCTGTTTCACGCCTTTCGGAATATTCACGTTCAGCGTACGTGTCCGCGTCTGGACGTGGCCCTGGGGATCCACCTCAGGTACCTGCAGAGTAATCGTCCGGCTAGCGCCATGAAACGCGTCCTCGAGATCGATCAGGATCTTTGCGTGATGGTCCTGCCCGCGGGCGTGAAAGCCGCCGGTTCGTCCGCCTTCAGGAGTGAAACCGGCGCGGCCAAACAAGGATTCAAAAAAGTCACTGAACGTGCCGCCATCAGCCGCGCCGCCGGAACCCGCCCCCGAGAATTCGAATCCTGCGTCCCAGCCTGGCGGCGGTCTAAAGTCCTGGCCCGCCTGGTAACTTTCGCCCAGGCGATCGTAAGCCGCTCGTTTTTCCGGATCCTTCAGCACCTCGTAGGCTTCGCCCATTTCCTTGAACTTACGTTCAGCATCGGGTTCTTTGCTGAGATCAGGATGATATTTGCGGGCAAGCCGACGGTAGGCCCGCTTGATTTCATCCTGCGTCGCGCTGCGCTCGACGCCCATCACTTCATAGTAATCTCTGAATTCCACAAACAACTCCTGTGGTTGTCAGACGCGAGTCATTAATGGATACATATAATGGATGTTCTTCGCAATTCAATGGTAAGCAAACCGTAACGATAAACGATCCGAGCGCCAGTGCATATTGTCCAGCGTGCGGCTGGGGATTGACTACGGATTGTCAGGATCCGCGGGGCCAGCCGGAACCCAGATGCCGTACTCACATTTCAGCAGCGCCGTGCCGCTTTTGATGTAGGCACCAGTCTTGAAGCTCTTGTTGTTGAAGTAACACACAGGCTCGCCCGGCATTTCCTGGCGCAGCACTTCTGTTTCTTCATCGCCCTCATCCGCGATCGGCGAGGTATTCAGTTCCGGGTCGGCGACGCCAACGTCTACCGCATGTTTGAATTCAGTCATCTATTGTCTCCTGTTACAAGCTACCGATATCGTCTCTGAGAGTCGCACCATGCCGAGTAGGTGATATATTGACTGGCGCGTCTCAAAGCAAACGGATGTTTACCTGGATACTCGGCCTGAATCAAGCCGGTGAGCCACTGGCCGCCAGTCTCGATCAGCTGCTCGCCGACCCACGCTGGTGCTGAGCACGTCGGTGGATCGGCATCGCTCAGGCGCGGCGAAAAAGCACTTTTGCCGGTCAATCCGGATGGCTGAAGTGACCACGACGCACACCACTGAGCAACTGCCTGAAATCGTCTCCACTGGTATGCACGAGATGATGATGATCACCGGCCTCGAAATACACGTTCGCGAGTGTCGTCAGGGTTTCATCCAGATAAGTTGTTATCCCATACGCCGGACCCAGAGGGGGTACCGCACCGGTTTCACAATCCGCGAACAGCGAGGCCAATTCAGCTTCGGCGACCAGTTCGAGATCACGGTCGAGTTCTTTGCGCAAATGCTTCGTTTCTACCCAGTGACTGGCAGGGACGACAACCATTGCATAGCCCGCTGGATCTTTCAGGATGACCGCCTTGGCGATGTGGTCCTCCGGAACGTGCGCTGCTTCCGCCGTCTCGTGACTGGAACCGGTATGCGGATGAGGCACCAGTTCATAATCGATTGACTTGTCTATCAAATACTGCTCTACCGTCGACGCGACTGCCATACCTGTCCTCCTGATGTGATGCGATTGTTTGTGCCAGGATCGCCCGTTCAAAAGCCTCGTTGCCAGACCGGCTAAGCACGGCGCCGAAATACAGCGCCCAGCAACGATAATGGCTTAAGCTTCATCGGCGCCAGGCCTAGTATTTTCGATAACACTGTTGCTTTTGAATCCGGATAAAGGTGGGCCACCAGTGTGCCCGCTACCAGAACCTGCAACTTCAAGTCGCTTTTTTGCAGGCTGGTGTGGAGCTTACGGATGGCTGCCTGACGTTTGGCGCGGCCCCTGGTCTGGCGTGCCAACGCACGACCGGTTGCCAGGTCAGGCAGCTTGACCGCGATGGCATCACCGCATCCCTCAAGCTGGAACTGCTTGCCGTCCTCGCCAGCGACGGATAGCTCTCCCGAAACATCGAGCGGGACATACACCTGACTTACTCCTGAGACAAATCACGCGCTCTGATCTTTACCACGCCATTGAATTTCCATCTTGCCAGGGGCGCATCTTCCGAGTGATGGGCGGGTACGAAGATCTCAAGATCGTGAAACTCGTAAGTAATCTCGGCATTTCTACCCGTCAGCTTGTCGTAGAGTTCTTCTGCGAGCTCAGTCCAGCTCATTACGTCTTTGGTCATTTTTTGCTCCACGGTTACCTAGTCATCAGTTCAACGCCGGGAGTGCCTCGCTCAAGCAGGCCAGTTGAATCCAGGCGATCCTGGTCATGTTAACATGTCCGCTCGAATCGAGCCTGAAAAACTGGACCTAAAAGTTAATGAGTCAAATTGGAGCGGTGTTGTTCGACTTCGGCGGCGTGCTGGCAGAGGAGGGCTTCATGAAAGGTATGGAATCACTGGCCCAAGAGCAGCGATTGGACGTAGAAAACTTGAGCGCAGCGGGAGCGCAGGCTGTTTATGATTCAGGATTTGTCCTCGGCCAGGGGAGTGAGGCTGATTTCTGGTCGCTGCTGCGTGAACGGACTGGTCTGGTCGGGGATGATCCGTCGCTGACTGCACGCGTGCTGGCTGGTTTTAGACTACGGCCATGGATGCTTGAACTGGTTGTGGATCTGAAGGCGCAGGGTTACGTCACTGCCATTCTGAGTGATCAAACCCACTGGCTGGACATGTTGGACACGAAATATCATTTCTATCGCTATTTCGACCGGGTTTACAACAGCTTTTATCTCGGTAAAGGCAAGCGCGATCCGTCTCAATTCGGTGACGTGGCCGCGGATCTTGAAATGCAGCCTTCGGCTATCGTATTCATCGATGACAATGCCGATTATGTACAAAGCGCGATCGCGGCCGGGATGCGCGGTATTCACTACACCGACAGGCTTCAATTCATCAAGACACTGACCAATCTGCTATCTATCGACCAACCACAAACTTGACTCGATTCAGTCTGATCGGCTGGCGGGGCTGCTCTGTGCCGCTTGCTGGCGTGGTTCGCAGGATCCGTGGCCCCGCTTCAGAACCACCCGATCCGTACTGTCTGGGCGCACTTGGCGCCTCAACTTGTTTTTCCGACCTTAGCTACAGTCTCGAATTCAGCCTGGCGTTCTGAAAGGCTGTGCATTGTCAGGGCTTTTTACATAAATTATAAAAAGCACGCCATTTTGTCTGGTTAAGTTAACACTATAAAAACTCAATGGAATACTTATATTGAAGCAAGCCATTGATACTAGATATTTATCCTCAGTGTGGTGTGGTTTTTGCTTCTTGTTTCGTGCACTGGTGACTTCAGGTTCCGGTGTGACGATTCCTGACGACATTCGCATCGCGAGAACGCAAACAGATATACGCCTGCGATTGTAGTGCCTGCTGGCTGGCTCGTCTGATCAGCTTGCGCGGCAGTGTATAACGCCGGATTCGCACATTTCCTTGATAGCGCGCACTACAGCTTCAATCACGCTATCACAGGACGGACAAAAAACGCACCACTCGATCGCCAGTTAAATCCGGTGCCGGTCGTGCTTTTGGAGCCTCGTCATCCTCATCTGTGCTGCTCAGAGCTGCTGGAATCCTCTGATCAGGTTGTAACGTCTGTGATGACCGCTAGAGAAGGTATGCGGCTATTCGAAGCGGCCATTGAAAATCGAAAACACTGTCGGCTACACCTCTCAATCGATGGCAGTGGATAATAAACCACTCCGGAGGAGCTATGAAGTATTTGAAAACAACCGTACCTATCATTATCGGGCTGGCGGCGCTGACGACCAGCACTGGGGCGGCGGCGTCTTATTTGGTCCACCAAGACCCTCTGAATCCCTTGGAGATCCCGAAATATCAAGATCCACTGCCCGAACCTCGAAAGCTCGAAGGCACAAAACTCAAGATCGACATGAGCGAGTTCAAGACTCAGATCCTACCGAAAGGCTACAAAAAGACCTGGGTCTATGGTTATGGAAAATCCTATCCCGGGCCGACTATCGAGGCCGAACGCCATAAACCCACCACGGTGATCTGGGACAACCGAATCGAGTTTCGTCATTCAGTTGTCCAGAAACTGGTCTCGGTCGATCAAACCCTGCACTGGGCCGACCCCCTGGATCTGGGCTGCCATATGAACCCGCTGAAGGACCCTATGTGCTTCAAGCCTTATCGTGGCCCGGTACCCGCTGTGGCACATTTGCACGGCGGTGAAGTGCCTTCGGTCTATGATGGCGGACCGGATTCCTGGTACACGAAAAGGTATGGCAAGTACGGGGTGCTCAAGGGACCCGCCTTCGAGACCAAGAAGTATGTCTATCCCAACACCCAAGAAGCCGCAACGATCTGGTATCACGATCATGCGCTGGGACAAACACGGCTTAATGTGTTCTCGGGAATGTCGGGTTTTTATCTGCTGCGTGATTGGGAAAAAGAGCCGACCAATCTGCCGGGTGGTCCGGATGACTGCCGACGCGGTCACGATCATGATGACGACGATCATCACCACAGCCGTTGGGATGGACACGGCCACGATCATGATGACGACGATGATAGATATGGTCGCCATGGCGAAGACCATGACGAAGATCGCAAGCACAAGCGCAAGAAAAAGCATAAGCATGGGCATAAAGGCCGGGATTGCCCCTACGAACGCGAGATCGTGATCCAGGATCGCATTTTCGATACCAAGGGCCAGCTGATCTTTCCCGACAACGGCAACAATCCTGAGATCCACCCGTTCTGGCGTCCGGCTTTCCTGGGCAACGTGATCGTTGTCAACGGCAAGAGCTGGCCCTATATGGAGGTTGAACCGCGTCGTTATCGTTTGCGTTTACTCAATGGTTCCAACGCACGCGGTTACCGTCTCAGAATAGAGACCGTTGAACAGCCGACCCAGTACATACCGATCTGGCAGATCGGTACCGATGGCGGCCTGCTCGATAGGCCGGTCCAGGTCAAAACGCCTGATGGCCCGGTTCTGACCCTGGCTCCGGGCGAACGGGCTGACGTGATCATTGATTTTGCCGGCCTTCGGCCCGGTCAGAGACTTCTGATCAAGAATATCGCGGATAATGCAGTTGCCAACACAACCGATCAGGTCATGGAGTTACGGGTGAAACACCTCAAGGCCAAGGACCGCAGCTTCGATCCATCCAAGCATGGAGCGCGTTTGCGGAGCAAGAAAGACCAGATTCCGCGGCTGGACCCGACGATCACCGGAGTGGATGCTGATGCAGTGCGTATGCTGACGTTGAATGGTGTCCCCAACCCAGACTGCCCTTTATGTGGCCCACAGGCTCTGCTATTGAACAATTCGACCTGGCTTGGGCAGGACGGGCCTGACAGCGAGCGCATCGAGGGTGCGAGCGATCCCAGGTTACCGTACACCACCGAGTTGCCGCAGGTTGGCTCCACCGAAATCTGGCGCTTCGTGAACGTAACCAATGGTGGACATCCGATCCACCTGCATCTGGCGCAGTTCCAGGTGCTGGATCGCACGACATTTGATCCTGCCTGCTATCGTTCGGTCTACTTTGCTGCTTTCCCGAGCAAAAAGTACCAGCCCTTCGCCGGCCCGCCGCACCGTTACAGCGACCTCAACGAGGATCACGAGATCGGCGGCAATCCAGCAGTACCGGCCGAATGCATCACCGGCTCAGCGATGCCACCGGCACCCTGGGAAAATGGCTGGAAGGACACAGTGCGTGTACCGCTCAATATGATCGTACGGATTGCGGTGCGCTGGGCACCGACGGACCTGCCGAGTAAGACCGGCAAACGCGTCCATAAATGCCCGAAAGGCAACGTGCTGCTCGACCATCCCGAAGCCTTACCTTGTGTACCCAGAACTGGCAGCAATCTGTTCGCCTTCGATCCGAGCGCGGGTCTGAATGTGAAAGACGACGGCTTCGGCTATCCCGGTGGTCCGGGCTATGTCTGGCATTGTCACATCCTCGATCACGAGGACAACGAGATGATGCGGGCGCTGTTTGTCAAAGACTGACCCCGCAGCTTCAGGGATGATCTGGAGGGCCGCTCAAGGCGGCCCTCCTTGCATTGACGGCGCGGCTTTCGTTGACATTCAGCCAGGATATTCGAGCGAATCTTGTGATAATCGAGCGACTTGATGGTCTCACAATTAACCATGTGTTGATCACCATGTCTGGCACATTGCCAGCTTTTACCTGGTGCGCTTATTATGAGCCTATGATGCATAGATCCCAAAGTGAACCCAATCGGGCCGAAGGTGATACAGGGCAATATTGCAGCGATGTGCAAATTTCGCCCCATGCGAGGCTTTTGTACTTGGTGCTTGGCTGGGGCTTCTTCGGCTTGGGTGCTGTTGGCGCTGCGCTGCCAGGCCTGCCGACGACGCCGTTCATGCTGCTGGCGCTATGGGCATTTTCCAAGAGCTCGCGGCGCTTTCATCGCTGGCTCTACGCTCACCCGGTATTCGGCCCCCCGCTACAACAATGGTGCACGCACCGCGTGATTCCGCTTAAAGCCAAATGGCTTTCGGTGATCACGATGACGCTGAGTTTTGTCTACCTTGCGTTTTTTACCGCGATCAGCATCTGGATCAAAATCCTGATCGCCGCTTTGATGCTCTATGGTGCCGCGTTTATTCTGACCAAACCCTCGCGGGCGCCCGAATCGAAGTTCGAGTCAGATGAGAGCGTAAATCCTGGTCATTGACCCCAATCGCCCATCCGAGCCAGACGCAGATGAACGCAGGGTAGGGGCGGCTTGAGTCGCAAATTGCGCTCGCACGAGGAAACTCATTGCATAGCACGGTCAACGAACATTTGACAGCGAAGCCTCAGCGCGCTTGAGCGCCTGCTCGAGCCTGTCGATGCGTTTCTTGACCCTGCTCAGTCGAATCAATTCTTGTTTTTCATTTTTCATGATTTGCTCTTCATCCTTTGAATGATACCATGTTGTCATTGCGCGCCTGTCTGCGAACTATGCACCCCGCAGAAAGTTTAAATCGAGGTGACATGGCTAAATAACCAACAATGGTTTTGTGAGAACAATGTAATGAGCAAACACACCGTGACCATCATTGACAATAGAACCGGAGAACAATTCGAGCTGCCGGTGAAACAATCAACGCTGGGCCCACATGCGGTAGATATTGGCCGTTTTTTTCGAGATACCGGCTACTTCACGTTCGATCCGGGATTTCTGTCCACAGCCAGCTGTGAGAGCACATTGACTTACCTGGATGGGGACCAGGGGAAGCTTTACTACCGCGGGTACCCGATCGAACAGCTGGCTGAGCATAGTAGCTTCGTCGAAGTCGCATACTTGATGATGTACGGCGAGTTACCTGATCAGCAACAGCTCGACGACTTCAAGTCGATTATCATTCGTCACACGATGCTGAACGAATCACTGAAGAGACATTTCAGTGGCTTTTATCATGATGCGCATCCGATGGCCATTATGGTTGGCGTCGTTGGCTCATTATCCGCTTTTTACCACGACTCAACAGACATCAGTAATCCGGAACACCGGGAGATCGCTGCCCATCGGATGATTGCAAAAATGCCGACAATTGCGGCAGCGAGCTACAAACACTCTATCGGTGAGCCGCAGGTATACCCCGATAATTCACTGAGCTACACGGGTAACCTGCTGAACATGATGTTTTCCGTCCCCTGCGAGACTTACGAGGTCGATCCGATTGCAGAGAAAGCACTCGATCTGATCTTCATCCTTCACGTCGACCATGAGCAGAACGCGAGCACATCAACCGTGCGCCTGGCTGGCAGTTCCGGCGCCAATCCGTTCGCCTGCATCTCTTCCGGCATAGCGGCCTTGTGGGGCCCCGCGCACGGGGGCGCCAATGAAGCGGTGCTGAGGATGCTGGATCAGATTGGTGATGTCAGTAACATCGCGAAATTTATCACCAAAGCAAAGGACAAGGACGACCCTTTCCGGTTGATGGGCTTTGGGCACCGCGTCTATAAAAACTATGATCCACGCGCGCGGATCGTTCGTGACATGTGTCACCAGGTACTGGA
>JARFQK010000320.1 GCA_029287815.1 Gammaproteobacteria bacterium | reverse complement strand
AGACAGGCGGGGTGGTGTTCGTAAGCGCTGCTCTGGAGCGAAAAGCGTAGCCATAGCTACGGTTTTAGTGAAGAGCTAGCTTACGGACACGAAGACCAGACTGAACCGTGATAGGCACTGTTGAAAAACACGCTTTATTTTCTATCTTTCGAATTTTCTCATAAGAGCCAAGTCCTTATCAGTGTTCTACGCCGCCTGGTGAGAAATGCGGGCTAATGACCTGCTCGGACGCTTTGGTGCCAGTCCGGAATACCGTGATCGGCAATAAGACCGGTTTCAGTCAGTGTCGCGCGCCAGGTTTTGTTGGCAAATTCCAGACTGATGAGTCGGCAGCCAAAGTTCGGATCAACAATGACTTCTGTCTTCGCAGAAGTGCGCACCGGCCCGGCGCGTAAGCGGTGTACACCACTCTGGATCCATACATTTGCTCGATTGTCCCAGCGACGACTGTACTCGCTCTCCAATCCACAGCCTAACGGCCGTACGATAGCGAGCATCAACTTTTGCAGCCAGCTCAGCGGCAGCAATCTGACCGAAGGTGAGTCGCGCCAATGATGGGCGATTTCCGTCAACGGCGTCAAACTGGTGGCCAGAATCCACATATCGAGTAACGGATCCTTACCCCCTTTACGGTCATAAAACGCCAGCATGCCGTTGGATTCTTCGAAACCCGCACTCGCACTGCTACCGCTGACGAATCGAAACTGTCCCAGTAGCGTGAGTTCCACGGTCAGACTCTGTTTGGTTTCGGCTTGTGTTCGATCCTCATGCAAAACATAAGTGAGACGATGACCAACCGGAAGATGAAACTGGTTGGCCAGTTGGTCGTCTGGCCGCGCTGACTCGATACGATCTCCCTCTTCCGGCAGCGATACCACACGATACTCGAGCGTACGATCCTCGTTGTGATGAACGACGCTGCAAAGATGGAAGGGCAAGGTCGGACTGCCCAATTCCGCGTGGCGTTGCACCTGCATATGTACATGCGGTTGCGGCGAGCGCCCGGTGTTGCCGCATGCAGCTAACACCATGCCCGGGGTCACATGCTGTCCTTCCTTGACTCTGATACTACCTTTCTGCAGATGGGCAAGTAGAACGTAGAGACCGCCCGTCAAACGAATCAGTATGAAATTGCCCCAATTATTTTTGTTGTCGACTTCACCGGGCGGGTTGTCGGACAAGCGGTCATAGATCCGCGAGACATGACCATGGACCGGAGATAACACCGGCGCACCATAGCAATAGTAGTCTTCGAGACGGGTACCGAAATCCCGGAAGCTTCGCCCGCCTTCGGTAATGTAGAAATCCAGCGCATACTGCCAGGGCGGCTTGTGCGTGTATTTGCCATTGATGCCCTGGTATACGGTCCAGGTACCGAACACGGGTATCAGCAACGGCAAGCTGTTGATGTCACCATGGCGGTATTTCGCCAGGCGGGCTTTTTCATAATTTGCTTCGGGCAGACCCGGTTCTGGCGCAACATAGGGCCTGGTGAAACCAATGCGCTTCTTCATTGCAGTCAACATGATGAGGGCGGTGGTAACGAATGCCAGCGCCATTATGGGCAAACCCTCGACCAACAAAAGATTCTGGCTCGCTATCACCAGCAAGGCGGTCATGAGCACACCAAGCAGCGCAAACAGCAGACTGACAATGCCGGGTATGGTGAAGATGCCGCCCAAAGCAATTGCAATCAATATGAAGTTGAAACTGGTCCAGACAAGGAAGCTGGGGTGCGGCTCAAACAGAAAGTGGGTCAGAATGATATAGCCAAACGCGTAGCCCACTACCGCCAGCAAACCCAGGTAGCGCGAAAAAACACAAATGATGCCGAACAGAATCGCGCCAATCAGTGGCGTTGGGGCAAAAAAAATCGCGCCCAGCGAACTGAAAAAACTGTCCGCCACAGGATGGATCAGCGTGTAGGACGCCTGTGCCAACCCCATGTAATCGGAACTCTCGGTGTAATGACGCGCCACCAGTCCCATGATGCCCGCGCCAACGACGAATGGCGCACTCAAGGCAGGCAGGTGATCCAGGCGCCACAACGCATCGCCCAGCACTGTGGCGATGAAGACCGTGAAGACAGCGCCGGCGACGATAATTCCGACGATATAGATATTCATCGTGTAGAAGGCGCCGATAGATAAACCCACCAGCAAGCTATTGAAGATCTGAATGCGGCCCGAAAAATCGGGCAGTTGCCAGAAGTGTGTCATCACGAAGGCAACACTGGCGGCGAGTAGGCCAGAAAGCCCGATGTTCGGGAAAAATAGAGTCGTCGCCAGAATCACAGCGCCCGCCAACGGATTGTCTAGAAACAGGATGGCGGCATAGGCTCTGGGTATTGCCAATAAATCACGCACACCCATGATCACTCAGCGATTATTTTGTGGATTCCAAAAAGTTGCGAGGCACGCCTTTCGGATAGGGTTTCTCCAAATGCTGCGGCAGGCGTTCCTGCTGCGTGACCACATCAAGGTCCTCGGCGGCTCGGATCAAAGAGACTTCGCCTTCTTCATCGATCAGAACGATGTTGGGGCGATATTCGATGAACTGTAACCACTGGGTATTATTGTAGGCACCCACCGGGCTGAAAATTAGCGTATCGCCCACGTTTAGCGGCGGTAGCATGACGCTGTGCCGCATCACATCGATGTTCATACACAAGGGGCCATAAAGGACTGTTTCCTCGGGTCGCCCCCATAATTGACGGCTCGGACTCACATCGTGGTTGTACCAAAATGCAGTGAACAAATCGTTGACCCCCGCATCGAGAATGACCGCACGACGGCCGTCTGGCAAATGCTTGTTGGCAACCACAGAGCTTATGAGTACTTCGGCGTCATCGACAACAGCGCGGCCGGTTTCCAGAATCAAGGTCGGGCGACTACAGTCGCGCGATTCCCGATCGTGGGTAAACTGGAGAAGCGTGTCGCAGATGGCTTCGGCGTACTGATCAATGCTCGGAATCACCTGCTCAGGCGGCAGGTAAATACCCTGCAGCGAGTTCATTGAAGCAAAACCGCCACCAACGTCGATATACTTGATGATACAACCGGTTTTTTTCTCCACCTCCTCCATGAACTCGCACATGATTTTCACCTCTGCCTTATAGGCCAGCGGCTCCATGACGAAGGTGCCGATATGGGCGTGCAGACCAACGAGGTTGAGATTGTCGCTCGAAGCGATTCGCCAGGCGGCATCCAGCGCCTGGCCTGATTCCACACTGAAGCCAAAGCGGCTCCAGGGCTCAGTGTAGCCGGTGTCAAAATTCAGACGAATGGCCACGTCGACGACCCGCTCCATGCTTCTTGCGATATCTTCGAGCAAATAGAGTTCGTCAAGATGATCGATGTGAATATGGGCCCCTTCATTGACAGCGCGTTCGAGAATCTCTCGGGATTTATTCGGTCCGTTGAACAAAATGCAATCGCCTGGCACGCCGAGGCGGCGGGCTTTTTCATATTCGAAAACTGAAACGACTTCGGCCAGATCACCCTCCTGGTGCAGAACATTACAGACCGCGCCCAGATAGTTGGTTTTGTAGGACCAGCCGAAGAGCACGTCGGGATAGCGTCTTCTAAAAGCCTCGCGGATGGAATCACTGTTCTTGCGTAGCGTCTGCTCAGAGATAACGAACAACGGTGATTTGAATTCTTCCAATAATTTTTTTACGGGTACACCATCAATGTTATCGCGCCAGATCATATGGCGCGCCGCACCCGATTTATTCAAAAAGCCACTGCGCAAGGGTGTAATCGAAGGTTTCAGCCAGGGTTTCCTCTGAACCTCGGCCATCGTGTCATCGCTGTTCATGGTCATCCTCGGACTTTTTCTGTACCCACTTGATGAAGCGTCACAAGATCATGACCGCCGTTCATGATGACTTCCTCAAACTCGTGCATCGAAACTGTCGCTTCCTGCGCATAACGAATGAACATAATGCCACTCTTGGTTTGTGCGAACGTCGTCGGCTGCTGGCCAAGCGTCAATTGCAGCTGGGTCAGCGGCAGGTTGCGGCCAACGCCTACAGACAAATAGATCCAGGCCGGAAAACGCGGGTTGATTTCGATGAGCTGGTAGTGGCCATTACGATCGCGTATGACCTCCACTTCCAGCGGCCCCCGCCAGTTGATCGCGCTGACCAGTTTCGCACTGGCCTGGTACAGGGTATTGTCATCAATACTGACGCCAGACCATGCCTTGCCCTTGTCGGTGATCGCCATCTTCTTCATCATCACTGGACCCAGCATGTTGCCGGCGCCATCGCCGACTGCTGTCAGGTTGTATTCTTCGCCTTTGACAAGCTTCTGGATCAATACTGGGAAACCCCATTCAGAAGCGATGCGTCGGAAGACGTCAACAGCATGCTGAGCGTTGTATACGATCGCCGCATCATAGAATAATCCTTTGATGAAAAACGGGAACGTCCACCCTTTGTCGGCACAATCATGAAAAAAACCAGAGTCCGTAATGCTCTTGGTTTCTGGACATTCCAGACCCGCGTGTTCGGCCAGCTCAACCAGACGGTCCTTGTTTCGAAACCGAAGCTGTTCGCGTGTCGGCAGAAATACTTTGACGCCCAGGTCATTCAACAATGGCTGCAGACGGATCATCCCGGGCAGCTCGGCATCAAGACACGGGATCAACGCTTCGAACTTTTCGCGCTCCTGAATTTTACGCAAGGTGCTGATGAAAAGCTCATCGCCAGACGAGGGATAAGGTAACAGATAGCCCGCATCGCAATAGTCGTTCAGGTACAGGCCAGGATCGAGTGCGTCGTAACCCAGGCCAATGATTCGGCCAGTAAATTCTTGCGATTCACGCAAACAGCGGGCAACGGCCAAACCCGGTCCCGGGTTATCCGGCTTGGCGTTCATGCCGGTCACGGCTACCGTGCAGTCAAGAGCCATCTCTCGCTATTCACCCACATAATCACGTAACAGGCCGGCGAATTCCACTACGTCGCGCTCGAGCTCGCGACGTGGTGCATCATATTCACACATTAAGTTATCGAGCAACGGCGCGAGTTGATTGTCTTTCTGCAACATGCGCAATATGACCAGGCCCGTCTCATTCACGGTGAAGTTGTGGCCGCTCACCGGATCGAAGACGAAGCCGTTTTCGCTGATAGCAAGGCGTTGCAGGCTGATCAGCGGTGGAAAAGTCTCGTTGTCGGAAGAATCAGTTTTTTCAGGCAGTTCCATGGCTCGCTCCATTCGGCGTCGGCCAATTATAACTGATCTGTTGATTGGAATCTGATGACATGGGTTCACGTTCCTGTCAATGGTTTTGGCGAGCGTCTTAGCGTTCGCTAGTTGAGCGATGGTTTTTGTCGACTCAAAGGGATTCAAGACACACAACGGATCGACAATGTCGTCGATTGACTATCCGACCGGTTGTGCAGGGCGTGTGGTTGCGGAAATCGTCGGCATGCTCAATCGCAGTGAGATCGATGTGGCTACATTGTTATTCTATCAGCTCAATAGCAAAGCTATTCTGTTGCCTATGTGGTTTGCCGTTCGAGATCGGGCTCGCCGCAATGGCGCAGGATGAATTTGCGGCTACGGTCGCGCAAAGCGATCGCGACGTACCAGGTGTCCTGTTCCGGTTCCTTCATGATTTCCGCCGGGTCGAGCGGCGGACCGATCTCGACGCTGATAGAGCCGCGGTGCGGAAACCAGGAGTCGGAGCGCAGCATGGATCTTGTTCCGCGGATCGCGATGGGGATCACCGGTACCCCGGCTTGCGCGGCGACGCTGAAAGCGCCCAGATAAAAGGGCCGCAGGCCAGGGATACGGCTGAAGGTGCCCTCCACGAAGAACAACAAGGGATGCCCCGCCAGTAACACATCGCAAAGACGTTGGCTGTCGCTCACGCTCTTGTCGGTTTCAAAGCGCTCCACAAACTCGGTACCAATCTTTTCCAGCGGTATGCGAACGTAAGAGACTGCAGCCAGTTCACCCTTGGCGACAAAGCCGACGGGGCCCGGTAACACGGATACCAGCACATAACTGTCGAGATAGCTGCTGTGGTTGGCCGCGAGTACAAAGGGACGCCCGTCGCTTGGTATGTTGTGCAGGCCGTTGACTTTGACCGGTGTCGCCGTGGCTTTTTGCAGCAAGCGCACGCAGCCCCGCATGATGCGCCAGCGCATGGAAAGCTTCGGTAGTAGCGTAACGGACAGCCAGGCGACGGGTGTCAGCGCACCGAACACGCTCCAGCCCCAGGCGGCGTAGAGTACATCACCGGCATAGCGCAACGAACGCCTCACCTGCGGCACGATGCTGGCCAGGGTCAAGCGGACGACCTGCCAGGAGGCGCTGCGCTGGCGTTTGCCGATGGCGCCCTTTTCGTAGACTTCACGGCTGGCGGCGCGGCGGATTTTACCGCTCGATGTCTTCAGCACGGTGTTGGGCGGCGCCAGGACCACTTCGTCCGGTGGCGCGTTCAGCAGGTCGGCGGCGAGCGCGTTGATTTCGACGCGCAGTGTCTCCAGGTCGGCGGCATCGGTGCGGCGGGTTTCCGCCAACACAATCAGGCGTTCGGTACCGGTCTTGGGATCTTCGCTGCCGAACACGGCCACGCGGCCTTTACGGATGCCCTCGACGTTGCCCACCGCCTCTTCCAGCTCGTGCGGATAGATGTTGCGGCCGGCGCGGATGATGATGTCCTTGACGCGGCCGGTGATATAGATTTCACCATTGGCGATGTAGGCCAGATCGCCGGAGTCGAGCCAGTCCTCGTCAAACAGCGCCTGGGTTTTATCCGCATCGCGGTAGTAGCCGCTGGTGCACGAGGGTCCGCGGAACTGCAGTCGCCCTTCCTGGCGCTCGGGTAACTCGTGCCCCGCCTGATCGATCACCCTGACCTGGTGTCTGGGCAGCGGCACACCGTTGGAAGGAAATTCCAGGGCATGACCATCGTCGGCCTCGGCCGGTTTGGCCTGACCGGAACGCATAAAGGTATCGCGATCGATACGGTCGATGAGAGCCCCCCGCTCGAGGGGTGGGAAGGCAAGCCCGACCGATGATTCAGCCAGGCCATAGACCGGCATCATTGCGTTGGCCTGGAAGTGATACGCCGCAAACTGTTCGCCGAACTGCCTCAGGGTATCCGGACTGACAGTTTCGGCACCGTTGAACGCGGCGCGCCAGGAACTGAGATCCAGTCCCTGCAGGTCCTCCGCATCGATGCGCCGTAAACAGTATTCAAAACCGAAGTTCGGCGACGCGGACAGGGTGCCACGATAGTTGTGGATCGCCCACAACCAGCGTGCTGGCCGGGCCAGGAAACTCATCGGCGGCATCACCACGAACAGCATAGCGTAATACAGACTGCCCAGCCAGGCGCCGATCAAACCCATGTCGTGATACAGGGGCAGCCAACTGACAAACACGTCCCCGGGAACGGCCTTGACGACCTGGCCCATCGCGCGAATGTTGTGGAGCAGGTTGGCGTGGGTCAGTACCACCCCTTTGGGGTTGCCGGTGCTGCCCGAGGTGTATTGCAGAAACGCGACGTCGTTGGCGCTCAACGGGGCTGGAACAGCAATCGCGCCCGAGGTGCTCAGTTCGCGCACCGATACGATGTGCTTCAACGCGGGGACGCGGAACTTGAGCAACTGCGCCACGCGTTTGGCCTCTGGCACGGTGATCAAGGTATGCGTCAGGCAGTTGGCCAGGATGCGGGTGTGCCTGCGCATATGGTCCTCGAGCTGCGACAGCCGTGCCGGTGGATAAATAGGCACCGGAATACCGCCGGCGATGAGGATGCCGAAAAAGCTGTAAAAGTACTCCGGACCACTGGGCAGCATGATCGAGACCGGCTCGGTGGGTTTCAGGCCGAGCTGTTGCAGGCCGGCCGCCACTTTCTCAGCACCGTCTTTCAGTTGCTCAAACGTAATGATCTCACCGCCACCTTCATCCTGGTACATTTGAATGTGCGGCCGGTCGGGGTGTTGCGCCACGTGCCAGTTCAGGACATCCACCAGGGTCGCGGCCTCGGCCGGTGCGGCTTCGGCTTCGCCCATGGGTGCGAGCCGCATGTCGGCCGCCGAAAGGGCGGTACGCGGGGCTTCAGCACCCAGCAGGGCGCGCAACAGATCTCTGGGCGTTTCCACTTCGGCAAAGGTGCGTTCGGGTAAGGCCAGTTTGAAGCGCGATTCAACGCGCGCGATCAACTCCACGCGCGCCAGACTGTCCAGGCCGAGATCGTGTTCGAAGGTGCTGTCGAGGGTGATGGTTTCCTTAGCGGAGCGATTCGGATGGACTTCGCTGACCAGTTCCTGGATCACCTGCAACAGGCTTTCCGCGGTCCTTTGGCCTTGATCATCAGGCTCGGCCGATATCATGGGCCTGTTCTCCCGGCTTGACTGTCAGCGGTTGCGAATGACTGCGGATGACTGATCGTCGACATGTGACGGCGGGTTTCTGTTAGCGTGTGGCGATTTTGTCATTGTACCCGCATCGGCGGGTGTCGGGTAAACCGATGATTCATGCTATCGTCTGTGTTATGTGTTGTTCTAGCGGATTCCGATCTTCGCGGGACTGACGGGAGATCAGCTTTATGGGACGGCAGTGGCTCTGATTTCATTGATTGCTCTTGTTTTTTCGGTTGCTCTGTTTTTGACAGGCTGTATGCCGCTGCCCGACGACGAGGCGGCGTGGGTGCTGCAGGATCTCGCCGCAGGTGAGGGCGACAGCCGCTTGAAGCAGCGCACTCCGGAGCCGGCGCGCCGAACGGTGACCTATACCGTGCAGGGGCGCACTTATCGGGGCCACCTTTACGTGCCGGCGCAACCAGCGCTTGCGGGGCTGGTGCTGGTGCCGGGGGTGGCCGAGCGCGGCTGGAACGACCCGCGCCTGGTCGCCTTCGCCACTACGCTGGCGCGCGTCCGCTTTTTGGTGCTGGTGCCGGACCTGCCCAACCTGCGTGCGCTGCGGGTGCAGGCGGAGGACGCCCAGGGTGTGGCGGATGCGTTCGTGCAACTGCGCGCGCGTGCCGAATTTCCGGCCAGCGGCCGTGCCGGTATCGGTGCTTTCAGTTATGCGGTGGGGCCGGCGGTGCTGGCAGCGCTCAAGCCGGCGATCAATGAACAGGTGGACTTCGTCCTCGGCGTTGGCGGATATCATGACCTGAACCGGGTCATCAATTTCTTTACCACCGGGTATTTTGAACAGGAAGAACGCTGGCGATATATGACACCCAACAGTTACGGCAAGTGGGTGTTCGTCTACGGCAACGCGACACTTCTTAGCGATCCGACCGACCGGACCATGCTACGGCGCATCGCTCAGCGCAAGCTGGACAATGATCAGGCCGATATTGTCGACCTGACGACGCAGCTGACGTTAAAAGGACAGTCGCTGCTGAACCTGCTGGAGAATCGCGACCCGGAGCGCACTCCGGCGCTGCTTGCCGGACTGCCGGCGGCCATTCGCGCTGAAGTCGACGCATTGAACCTCGCGGACAAGGATCTCTCGCGCCTGCGCGCGCGGCTGATTCTGTTACACGGTACAGACGACAACATTATCCCCTATACCGAGACCTTGGCACTGGCCACATCTGTGCCGCCCGGGCAGTCCGACGTTTTTCTGATCGAAGGCCTGGCCCATGTGGATGTGCAACCGTTGCGGCTGGATCGGCGCTCGCTCTGGCGTGCCATCGGCGTACTGCTGGCGCAGCGCAAAGATGCAGGTGAGGAAGATTAGCCCGCATTTCTGATCAGGCGGCGTAGGATACTGTTGAGGCGGTGGTTCTTTCGAGAAAGCTCGGACTATCGAAAATTCAGTGTGTTGCAGGCATGTCTACCACGATTCAGGCTGGTCTTGGTCC
>JARFQK010000065.1 GCA_029287815.1 Gammaproteobacteria bacterium | reverse complement strand
CGAACGCCAGTTTCGCGGTAAGAAAAAACCGTTTTCAACGGCAGCTGATCGATCAAGTACTGGAAAACTCTGAAAGCATTTTCATGGAAAGTCTCAACCTTCCTGCCGTATTTTGCCAGCCTGCTGTCCATGTCCTCGATTGAATGATAGACAAACTGCCAATGCCGTTGCGAGGAGTCGGCATGTTGCATGAGTTCTGGCTCGAACAGATAAACGATAAGGTACGGACGGCCATCTCGTTCTGCGGCATCCAATGCAGCATGGTCCTGTGTTCGCAGGTCACGCTTCAACCAAACAATATCCACCGTTTGATCTACCATGCCTTGAGCTCTTTCTTGCAACGTTTCCAGAAGGCGAAGAACGACGGGAAGTAGCCTTGAACTTGAAACATCCAGTCGCGCGGGTCTTGCTGACCTTGATAATGACGATTGAGCGGATGTTCCTTGTAAATGATCGCACCAGGCGAGGTCAGGCGATGCAGTTGTTCATACTCTCCACAGAATAGCTGTAGGCCGGGGATGTTGTCAGCAAGCTTTAACATGAAATCGATATTTTTCGGCGCAACCGGGTATGCGTTGAATAGCGCGGGCTCCAGTAGCAGGATGCGGTTCGCTTTTTCATTTTGTCTCCAAGCTGGATCGAGGTTGTAATAGTTATAGATCAGCGTCGGTAGCTGCGGGTCGAGCTCGATGGTTGTGTTATCTGGTAAATCACAAGGCAGCGACAGCTGCAGGCTATCGACAAGGACTGGCGGTGCCTGAGCATCTACCAGCTCGGCATAGGTCTTGTCCAGAAACGTGTTTTTCTGATTGCAATGAAAGTACTTGTTGATGTTATCCTGATTGGCAAAATATTTCTTGTTTGCATTGGATCCCGCCACCCATTGCCAACTCAAGGCGTTGCTCGCCCAGTCGCCGTCCAGTAGATGGTAATACATCCATCGTGCTGGCATCCGCCAATGGCTTTTGCCAATGTTACAGGCGATGGCTGCCACGTACATGCGCATGTGATTGTGGATATAACCGCCCTGGTAGAGTTCCTCGATCGCCTCGTCGATTGCATGGATGCTGGTGGCTGCGTTAACCAGAGCACGCGGTATCTGCTGCTGCGCTACATCCTGTTGTGGCTGCTTCAAATCACGGTTGATCGCATTGCCTTTCGCGACCCAGATCTGTTGCCAGTAGTCTCGCCAGGCCAGTTCCTGAACGAACTTCTCGATACGATCAAAAGCAAGCCCCAACCGCAATATCTTTTCGAGGATCATTCGGGTCGAAATGACGCCCCTGGAGATATAAGGAGACAGGCGCGTGACCGCGCCATCGGCATAATTTCGGGTTTTTGCGTATCTGACCGGATCCACCCCGTCGATTTGACGGAGAATCTGTTGGTACTCGGTTGCGAACCTATTGCTACATTGTTGTGTCATAAACAATCGTTTGCCGGCAATGGCGGTTGCTTAAAACGTTCAGCGAGATTCGACTCGATATTCTTGGATAAAATCCTCCGGCTAATGGAATTTTATTATCATCCATCGATTGATCATTGTCAGTGTCTGCCAGAGCGTTCATGATGCGCTACCCAACCATATCCGGGCTGTTTGCTATGGGTGCAATAGTGGACGGATGAGTTCCAGTATGATCGAAGAGTTACAGCAGTTTATTCGCCAGCATCCCCGTTTGTTGGTGATAACCGGCGCCGGTATCAGTACGGATTCGGGGATACCGGATTACCGCGATGAAAAGGGTGCGTGGAAACTTCAGCAGCCGATGACCTATGCGGAGTTTTGCGGGAGTCACTATGCCAGGCAGCGCTATTGGGCGAGGTCCGCATTGGGCTGGCCGCGCTTTGACCGGGCACAGCCCAATGATGCGCATCACGCACTGGCTGAGCTGGAAAGCCTTGGTTTTGTCGAGACACTGATTACGCAAAACGTTGACCGGCTGCACTACCAGGCAGGTCATAGCAATGTCATCCCCTTGCACGGTCTGCTGCACGAAGTCATCTGTCTCGATTGTGGCGCTATCATCCCGCGCCAACAGATGCAACAGACGCTGATGAAAGCTAATCCCTCGCTAACTGATTTATCGGTCAGGCACGGCCCCGACGGTGATGCGCGGCTAGAGCATTTTGACTTTGCATCGATGATGATCCCGCAGTGTGCGGAATGCGGTGGCGTATTGAAACCCAACGTGGTGTTTTTTGGCGAAAACGTGCCTCGAGATCGGCTTGAACGCGGTTTGCAATCGCTGCAGCGAACTCATGCGCTGTTGGTAGTTGGGTCATCACTGCAGGTGTTTTCTGGGTTCCGGTTTGTGCGCAGCGCGGTAGAGCAGGGCAAACCCGTGGTATCGATAAACCTGGGGCAGACACGGGCGGATCGCATGTTGCGGCTGCAGGTCAGGCAAGCCTGCGGTCCGATCTTAAAGGGCCTGGTTAGGGCGCTGGTCGATTGAAGCCGAATATCTGAGCTCAGAGGGGAATGGCACTCACTTAAGCCGATACGGGTTGCTTCCGGAGGAAATGTCGGCGGCAGGGAAGCCGCCGTCGAGCTTACACGGACGGATTCACGGCGTTTTCCGGAAGAAGTAACCCGCGTCGGCGGGTCGATTGCCCGACGATAGCTGTTAAGGAAGCTCTGAATAATTCATCCCTGAATGATCAGAGCACGGGGAACATAAACTGCGATTTTCTGTTCCCCTTCATTTTCAATCGCTTAAGGCGATTAAAAATGGCGGCGCGTCCGTGCGCCGCGGAAACTCTGGATTAATCAGAGTTTCCTTTAGTAAGTGCCATTCAGGTCAGAGGAGAAACTCCTCTGACCACACTAAGATGCATGCGCTATTTGTAATATTCGGATTAACTGATGCTTTGTTTTAATTCCGTTGATGGAGCGGTTTTGAGCAAGATATGGTTATGATTTATTTTTGAACCTGTACAAGAGCGCTCGCCCTCGTGGAGAGTAGCCATACTGAGGATGCAATCTTAACGATTGTCGAGTACTATCCCGGTTAAAAATAAAACCCTGTAAATTAGCAGCGTTAATTGCACCCATAGCCAAATACTAATTGAGGCTATCGATCACTCCATTTAAAGTTGAGTCGATATTGGCAATAACTCACAGCCAACTTTCAACCAAATTCACAAGCATTCCTAAAGAGGGGAACAATCGATGCTAAAAAGAACGATACCATTGGCCGCTGCCATCGCAATCGCGATCGCGCCGGTCGCTCAATCCGAAAACATGTTCAGCGAGGGTAAGGCCAAGCCAAATAACTTCTGGTGGCCCGAAATGCTGGATCTGGGACAACTTCGTGCGCACGATGCCAGGTCTAATCCGTACGGCGATGACTTCGATTACGCCAAGGCCTTTGCAAGTGTCGACCTCAAGGAACTGAAAGCAGATATCGAGAAGGTGCTGACGACGTCCCAGGACTGGTGGCCTGCGGACTGGGGTCACTATGGCGGCCTGATGATCAGGATGGCCTGGCATAGCGCAGGAACCTATCGTGTGCACGATGGTCGCGGTGGTGCCGATGGCGGTCAACAACGCTTCGAGCCGCTCCACAGTTGGCCTGACAACGCCAATCTCGACAAAGCACGGCGGATACTGTGGCCGGTCAAGCAAAAGTACGGACGTAGTGTTTCCTGGGCGGACCTGATGATTTTGGCCGGCAACGTCGGTCTGGAATCAATGGGTTTCGAAACTCTGGGCTTTGCCGGCGGGCGCGTGGACGACTGGGAGGCTGACCTGGTTTATTGGGGTCCCGAGACGGAGATGCTTGGCAACGACAAACGCTACAACGAGGACGGCGAACTCGAAAAGCCGCTGGCTGCCGTGCACATGGGTTTGATCTATGTGAATCCGGAAGGGCCTAACGGCAATCTCGACCCGGTCTCCGCCGCCAAGGACATACGTGAATCGTTTGGCCGCATGGCGATGAACGATGAAGAGATCGTTGCCCTCATCGCTGGTGGTCACACCCTGGGCAAGAACCACGGTGCTACGAAAGCTGACTGCTTGGGTCCGGAGCCTACCGCCGCCCCTATCGAGGAACAGGGGCTCGGCTGGAAGAACAAATGTGGCAAAGGCAATGCTGAAGACACCATGACCAGCGGCCTGGAAGGTGCCTGGACGCAGACCCCTACGACATGGTCCATCCTGTACCTCGATAACCTTTTTAGATACGATTGGGAAAAGCAGAAATCGCCCGGCGGTGGAACAGTGTGGGTGCCAACCGATAAATCGGTGCATACAGCGGTACCGGACGCCCACGTCGAAGGTAAAAGCAATCCCCCCGTCATGCTGACGACGGACTTGTCGCTGAAGGAAGACCCCGAATTCCGCAAGATCGCCGAGCGGTTCCTGAAGAATCCGAAGGAGTTCGATGCCGCTTTTGCCAAGGCCTGGTTCAAATTGACACATCGCGACCTTGGTCCGCGTGCGCGCTACGTCGGCAGTGAAGCGCCCGAGGAAGTTTTCATCTGGCAGGATCCGGTGCCGGCTGTCGACCACGAGCTGATCGATGACAGTGACATTGCCAGCCTGAAATCGACGATCCTGAAATCCGGTCTGACCGTGCAGGAGCTGGTGAGAACTGCCTGGGCATCAGCTTCGACATATCGCGGTTCAGACATGCGCGGTGGCGCCAACGGTGCGCGCGTTCGCCTGGCCCCGCAGAAGGATTGGGAGGCCAACGACCCGAAAGAGCTGGCCAAGGTAATGAACAAGCTGGAAGATATCCAGAGTGATTTCAACAGCAAGGCTTCCGGTGGCAAGAAGGTCTCCATGGCCGACCTGATCGTGCTCGGCGGCGCGGCTGCTATCGAGAAGGCTGCCAGTGACGCGGGTCACAAGGTCAAGGTTCCGTTTACGCCAGGACGCACTGATGCCTCGCAGGAGATGACTGATGTTGCTTCGTTTGCTTTACTGGAGCCGCATGCAGATGCCTTCCGTAATTACTACAGTCATAAGAGTTACAGCACACCAACCAAGATGTTGGTCGAAAAGGCCGACCTGCTGACTCTGACCGTGCCTGAGATGACTGCGCTGGTTGGGGGTATGCGTGCGTTAGGTGCGAACAGCGGTGGCGCGGCGCATGGTGTATTCACCGACAAGCCTGGACAGCTGAGCAACGATTTCTTCGTCAACCTGCTCGACATGTCGACAACTTGGACCAAATCGGCCAAAGCTGAAGGTGTTTACGAGGGAAGAGATCGCGCTACCAACAAGGTGAAGTGGACCGCTACCCCCGTGGACCTTATTTTTGGCTCAAGCTCGGAGCTGCGTGCAGTTGCGGAGGTCTATGCGTCCAATGGTGGCAAAGAGCAGTTTATGCAAGACTTCGTTGCTGCCTGGACCAAGGTGATGTCGCTTGACCGGTTCGCTCTAAAGAGCTGACCGAACAGCCTTGCGGCCGATTCGTCGCCAGCCGATTGAGGCAAAGCGCCCCCTAACTGGGGGCGTTTTTTTGCTGCCATTTAGGTCGATGAATGCGGGCTGGGTCCGTTATCGACGACAGGCTGGCGAAAAGAAGATGGAGTGCGTCCCAAAAAGCGTTCCTGTTCACACATGCGCTGTCGGCTTTGTAACGTCTGCAGCCAGAATTCAGCTTGAAATTCACATATTTGCCACCATCACCAAGGTAATTCAGATGCTGAAATCCGGAAATCGCTCATGTATTCAAAAGAGGTATCAGAACAGGACTTTCAAACCGAGGTAATGGAACGATCGGCAGAGGTGCCCGTGGTCGTGGATTTCTGGGCGCCATGGTGCGGGCCATGCCAGGTTCTTAAGCCTGTTCTGGAAAAGCTCGCGGAAGAGTATCAAGGCAAGTTCTTTCTTGCCAAAATCAATGCTGATGAAAATCAGGCCCTATCAGCCGAATTTGGCGTTCGTGGCATCCCCAGCGTCAAGGCAGTTTACAA
>JARFQK010000352.1 GCA_029287815.1 Gammaproteobacteria bacterium | reverse complement strand
CTGATTTCGGCCGGATCGATGTTGGCTTGCGCATTGCTCATCCTATTTATTGTACGCCTTTAACGCGCATTTCTCATCCGAGTTTGACCGGTGACTCAAGCGTCATTGCTGAGATGCGATTTTACGGCTCCATTGTTGTGCCCGAAGGCGGATACTCTGCTCATCAAGCCCAGTCAGCACCCGGTTCTTCAGTACATGCCGACCGGCGATCCAGACGTCCGATATCTGATCACGACCACAGCTGTAGACGAGATGAGAGACTGGATCGTAAACAGGTGTGGTTTCGATGTAGCCAAGATCGATAGCGACAATATCGGCGTGCTTGCCGGGCTCTAGCGAGCCAACACGGTCATCGATACCCAGGGCTCGAGCCCCATTGATCGTCGCCATTCTCAGAGCGGCATCTGCTGGCACGGCAGTGGGGTCTGCAGCGACACCCTTCGCCAGCAGGGCAGCGCTGCGCATCTCGCCAAGCATGTCCAGGTCATTGTTGCTCGCGGCGCCGTCAGTGCCCAGCGCGATATTGATCCCTCGGCCTTGCATTTGGGAGACGGGACAAAAGCCACTGGCCAGTTTGAGATTCGACTCGGGACAATGAACCACATTGCAGCAGCTTTCGGCCAGCAGGTCCAACTCATCGGGTTCGACTTGGGTCATATGTACGGCGAGCAGCGAAGGCCCGACCAACCCCAGGTCATAGAGGCGCTTCAACGGTCTGACGCCGGTTTCTTCGACCGCCTGCTTTATCTCGTGTTCGGTCTCGTGAACGTGCATTGTAACGGTGAGATCCATTTCGTGGGCGAAACTACGGAGTTTTTCCAGGGGTTTGTCCGAGACCGTGTAAGGCGCGTGGGGAGCAAAGGTTGTCGTGACCAGTTCATCATTGCGAAAAGTGTCGTGTACCGCAATACCTTTCTCAATGTAGTCGTCGCCATCGCTGGCCCAAACGGTCGGAAAATCAAGTACGATAAGCCCAACACAGGCGCGCATGCCAGCAGTTTTGGCGACCCGGGCAGTAATGTCCGGAAAAAAATACATGTCATTGAAGCAAGTTGTGCCGCTTCGCAGCATTTCCGCAATTGCCAGCTCTGTACCGCATTGCACGAAATCTTCATTGACCCATCTGGATTCTGCAGGCCAGATATGGTTCTGTAGCCAATCCATCAATGCAATGTCGTCAGATAAGCCCCGAAAAAGGCTCATCGCGGCATGCGTATGCGCATTGATCAGTCCGGGAATCAGCGCATGCTGGCCAAAGTCGTAGGCTACGGTCGCCTGATACCCCGCTTTCGCACTTTCAGTTGGAAGGACGTCGACGATCCGATCCTCGTGAATGACCACGCTGTGGTTCTGCAAGCAGGGATCACCCGCGCTGACAGGGAGAACCCAGCGGCCGTGCAAAAGTGTATCGATAGCGGTCATGCGGCGACGATACCTGCTGTGATCGCAGTTCGCAAGGGGATTTCAAAACTGTGAGCCAGTGCATGCTATCCTAATATGATCATGATATAAAAAAGGCTATGAACTGATTGATTGGAGCAACCGATGCTGAACACTTTTAAGAATTATACGATCGCGCTGGTCGCCGCTGTTACCCTGGCCGTAATCTCAGCCTGTGGTCAGCAGGTGACGCGTGTAGAGACCGACGCAGTCGTAGATCTCAGCGGAAACTGGAATGACACAGATTCGAGGTTAGTGGCTGATGAGATGATCCAGGATGCACTCTCGCAGTCATGGTTATCGCGTTTCAATCGGGAACAGGGTAAACCACCTACCGTGATTGTGGGCGAAGTTCGCAATTTGAGTCATGAGCACATCAACACGCGGACATTCATTGCGGATATGGAGCGGGCATTGATCAATTCCGGGGAGGTTGATTTCGTCGCTTCGAGCGAGGAGCGAGAGGAAATTCGCAGTGAACGTAAGGATCAGGACTTGCATGCGGCCGAGCAGACGCGCAAAGCGATGGGACAAGAGATCGGTGCCGATTTCATGCTCAAAGGCACGATCAACACGATCATCGATGCAATCTCAGGTGAGCAGGTGCGCTTTTATCAGGTTGATCTGACGCTGATCGATCTCGCGAATAACCGCAAGGTCTGGCTTGGACAGAAAAAGATCAAGAAGACGATCGAAAAGAGTGGCCTGCGCTGGTAGTCGTGGCCGCCTAGCCTTGCTCCACCTTCTGCAAAAGTGAGCGACATGATCACGCGAACATCGGGATCCAAAAAGTACGTAGCGAACCGCTGGAATAAGCGTTCGACACTCACACCGGCCAGGATATTCTGTGGATGCAAGGAGCGAGTCACGGTTGGTTTCGCTGTGGATAGGCGCGGCCTGAACAGTCATTGACCTTCATTGATTTCGAGAATGCGCAGGACACCCAGTTGCCCGGGACTTTGTGCACGATGGTGGTTGATCTTTCTGCTTCTGTCGCTGGGTGGCTGTGCGACTTACAGTCAGCAGGCGGCATCGATGCGGGATAGTCTACTGGCCGGCAGATCCGATCTGGCCAGGATGGCCGCTGAAGAGCAGGACCAGGACCAGAATGATGTGCTGGCCAGTCTTAACAAGGGAATGCTCAGGCGCATGACCGGGGATTACGCTGACAGCAACCAGATTTTCGAAGTGGCGAAACAGCAGATTGGTTTGCTTTACGGCGTCAGTGTTACCGATACGGCGACATCAATAACCATCAGCGACGTAACGCGCGACTACAAGGGCGCCCGCTATGAGCAGATATTGCTGCACGCCTTCATGGCGATGAACTACCTGCAACTGGGTCAGCTCGATGCTGCGCGCGTCGAGATATTGCAGGCTGACGTCAAGATGAGGGAGTGGGCTCAGCAATCGGATGAAGACCCGTTCGTGCGCTATCTGTCGGGAATTATTTTTGAGGCTCTGGGCGAGTACGACCAGGCGCTGATCGCCTATCGAAAGGCCAGGGGGATCTATCTGGCGACTTACAACGAGCACCAGCTTGCCGTGCCTTCTTTCCTGAAAATGGATCTGTTGCGTCTCTCGGCCATGCTGGGTTTGTCCGACGAGTATCAACGGTTGAAATCCGAGTTCGGCATGGCCGGTTTCGAGCCCGAGCAAGGTGCGAGTGCATCCGGTGAACTCATCGTGATTTTGAGCAATGGCCTGGCGCCGATAAAAAGCGAGTCAGCGATCATGATATTCTCATCTGAAATTCAGGGGAATGTACGCGTTGCATTGCCGGTTTACCGATATGACGCGAAACCCGCGAGAAGATCGCGCGTGAATATCGGTGGCGAACTCGTCCAGCTGGAGGCCGTCGAAAATGTAGACCAGCTCGCGCGACGGGCACTGGAGGAGGAAATGCCGGGGATCATGGCACGTGCTGTGACCCGGGCCGTCGTCAAATATCAATCACAAAAGGCAGCCCAGGACCACAATGATCTTGCAGGCCTCTTGCTGACGTTGACCAATCTGGCGACCGAACGGGCTGACACCCGGAGCTGGACCACACTACCGCAGGAAATCCAGTTGGCGCGCGTTCGGTTACCTCCAGGACGCCATCAGGTCAGTATCGAAATCATCAATGCGGCCGGCGGCGTCATCGATTCGATCGATACGGCGGTGACAGTGCGGCCTGGCCGTGTGGAGTTCTTGACGCGTCACTGGGTGGCGCCAGTCACCGAGCGCGGCACTTTGACACGCATTAACACCAACCAATGAAGCAGATATGCCTAGATTACTCACATCGATATCCCTTCTTGTCGGTTTGATCGCGACAGCTTGCACGCAATCGTCCGGTCTGCTCAATTCCGAAGAGGCACCCGACTGGATCACCGGTCAGCCGCAGGATTATCCGGATAGCCGCTACCTCCATGCGACAGGTTCGGCATCCACAGCCGAGCGCGCGCAGGATCGCGCGTTGGCCAATCTGGCCAAGATCTTCGAGATGCAAGTTCGTGAGTCGTCCACAACCACGCAGGATGTGCAGTCTTTCAGGGCGGGCGGGGTTGAATCGGTGGAAGCATCGGCGCGCATCGCCAGCAGAGTGAATATCCATACCAGTGAGATGATCGCGGGCGCTCGTGTCGCTGCGCGATGGCAAAGTCCTGCCGACCTGACGCATCATGCGCTGGCCGTGCTCGACCGCAGCCAGGCCAGTAACAACGTTCGCGGCGAAATCGATCGGCTCGATCGTGAAATAGCGTATGTCATGGCAAGTGCCCAAACTCGTCTGCCCGATCTGCGAAAAGTTGCTGATTTGCAGGCAGCCATCGTTATGCTGACTGAAAGAGATGCGTTGCAGAAGACACTGAAGGTTCTGGACCTTAGTGGTCGGGGCAAGCCGACGAGCTGGAAGCTGTCGGAGCTGAAGGCCGAGCAGATGCAGGTGATTCGGTCAATGAAGATGCGAGCCGTCGTAACCGCGGATGCTGTTGGCGACCTTGCCAAAATGCTTCAGGGTGCGATGGCGAACGCGGGATTCAACGCGGCTGTCGACTATTCGGGTTATGTCTTGTCTGCGACGGTAGCGACGCAGGACATGATCGAGCAGCAAGGCTGGTACTGGCTGCGAGGCACGCTCGAGTTGGGTCTGCTTTCTCCCGACGGTACATCGCTCGGTAACAAATCCTGGGCGTTGAAAGTGTCAGCGCAGCAGCCAGACCAGCTAAATCAGCGGATGCTTGCCGAGATCGACAGGACGCTGAAGAGCGAGCTGAAGCAAACGGTGCTTGATTTCGCAGTTGCAGAGCAGTAATTGCGTTGTGCCAGGCTTGCCGTTACCATTGAAGATTGCACAATGGCTCACGCCATCGGGCCGAGCGAAAGTCTGAGCCAAACGATGAATGCTACCGTGGGAATCGAGTTGAGCTGAGTGGGCCGTGGCATTTGAATAGCCGGGTGCGGATCGAATACTGAGCCCTGGACCTCGGATTTGTCACCTCCATAAGGGAAAAGCGATGGAGCGGTGTTCGTGCAACATGCGGGCTAGACACCGCCGCACCGATCGCTGGTGAGGTGGAACCGATAGGCTCTTCAATTGTCCGCATCAAGTGCTGTGACATGAAAGTCTGATTGCGAGAGTAGCCAAAAAATCGGCTTCAGGCGCACTGTGTAAAATTCATGAAGGCATGTTAATCTTGATAAAGAAAAATCGGTTACTATGTTCTACACTGAAGGTAAGTCATGACTGATCATAAAACTGATTATGACTCCGATAGTGGGCTGGCGCTGGAAGAAAAACGTCCGGATTTAAAACCACCCAAGCGTTACAAGGTCATACTGATAAACGACGACTTTACTCCAATGGAATTTGTCGTTCAGGTCCTGATGACGTTTTTCGGCATGGACCATGCGAAGGCAACGCGAGTGATGATGTCTGTGCATACCAAAGGGAAGGGGGTTTGTGGCGTATTCAGTCATGAAATAGCGGAAACAAAGGTTGACCAGGTCAACGAATATTCAAAAATCAATCAACATCCATTGCTATGTACAATGGAAGAAGCATAGATGAGGAGTTGATTTCAACATCTGATGTGAGGCAGGTCAGGCATGTTAAGTAAAGAGCTTGAAGCATCATTGAACCGCGCTTTCAATGATGCGCGTGACAAACGACACGAATACATCACGGTCGAACATTTATTACTCGCTCTACTCGATAACAGCAGCGCCAATTCTGTCTTGCAGGCTTGTGGGACTGATCTGAATCTCATTCGGAGCGAGCTGGACGAGTATCTCGAAAAAAATACGCCCGTCTTCAGTGATGTTGTCAGTGGTGAAGTCCAACCGACACTCGGATTTCAACGTGTGCTACAGCGCGCCGTGTTCCATGTGCAATCGTCCGGAAAAAAAGAAGTGGTTGGCGCGAATGTGCTGGTCGCGATGTTTGGCGAACAGGAATCACAAGCGGTTTATTTATTGAATAAACAGGGCGTTTCTCGCCTTGATGTTGTTAACTACATTTCGCACGGCATTGCCAAGGTTTCCGACGAGACGCAGAAGATAGAGTCTGAAACGCGGGAGGAGACATCCACTGATCCCGACAACCAGCCACTCGAAAACTTCGCGACCAATCTGAATCAACGTGCAATGCAAGGCCATATCGATCCGCTAATCGGCCGCAGCGAAGAGATCGAGCGTACTATACAAATTTTGTGTCGGCGCAGAAAAAACAATCCGCTGTTGGTGGGTGAAGCCGGCGTCGGAAAAACCGCTCTAGCGGAGGGGCTGGCGAAAAAAATCGTTGACAAAGAAGTTCCGGATGTTCTGAAACACAGCACGATCTACGCTCTGGATCTGGGCGCCCTGGTTGCGGGCACCAAGTATCGAGGTGACTTCGAGAAACGTCTCAAAGGCGTGCTCAGGCAGTTGAAGAACACCAATGGCGCTGTCCTGTTTATTGATGAAATACACACCATCATAGGCGCAGGCTCGGCCTCCGGTGGGGTCATGGATGCGTCCAACCTGATCAAGCCGATGCTGGCATCCGGCGATCTCAAGTGTATTGGTTCGACTACCTATGCCGAGTTTCGGAGTATCTTCGAGAAAGACCATGCGCTGGCACGGCGCTTCCAGAAGATAGATATAGAAGAGCCGACCGTAGATGAAACCATCGATATCCTCAAAGGCTTGAAGACCCGTTTTGAAGAACATCATGACGTGAAGTACAGCAACAACGCATTGCGCGCTGCGGCCGAATTGTCTGAGCGCTTCATCACCGATCGATTCTTGCCGGACAAGGCGATCGATGTGATCGATGAGGCCGGTGCCAACCGAAGGTTGCTCGGCAAGAGCGGCAGCAAGAAATCAGTCAATGTCAATGATATCGAGAACATCGTTGCCAAAATCGCGCGCATTCCGTCCAAAACAGTTTCAACGTCAGACACAGAGGTGTTGAAGAATTTGGAGCGCGATCTGAACCTCGTCGTGTTCGGGCAGGATGAAGCCATCAATACCCTGGCGACGGCAATACGGATGTCTCGCTCCGGACTCGGATCACCCGAAAAACCGATTGGCTCGTTCCTTTTCTCCGGTCCAACCGGTGTCGGTAAGACCGAGGTCTGCAAGCAGCTTGCGGAAGTTATGGGGGTGGAGCTGGTTCGTTTCGATATGTCCGAGTATATGGAACGTCACACCGTGTCGCGACTGATCGGGGCGCCGCCGGGCTACGTTGGCTTTGATGACGGTGGTCTATTGACCGAAGCGATCACCAAACACCCGCACTCGGTGTTGCTGCTGGACGAAATTGAGAAGGCGCACCCCGAAGTATTCAATATTTTGCTTCAGGTCATGGATCACGGCACCTTGACCGATAGCAATGGACGCAAAACCGATTTTCGTAATGTGATACTGATCATGACGACGAATGCTGGTGCACAGTTAATGTCGCGGCGGTCGATGGGCTTCACCGAGCAGAAAAATGAACTTGACGGTATGGAAGAGATCAAGCGCCTGTTCACACCGGAATTCAGAAATCGCCTCGACGGTATTGTTCAGTTCGGCCCGCTGGATGAGAAAACGATTGCCAGTGTCGTCGACAAATTCCTCGTTGAGCTTCAAGCGCAGCTCGATGAGAAAAAGGTCAGCATCAACGTTGATGAAGATGCTCGAACCTGGATCGCCGAGAAGGGGTATGATGCCAAGATGGGTGCTCGTCCGATGGCGCGCGTGATTCAGGAGCATTTGAAAAAACCGTTGGCAAATGAGCTGTTGTTCGGGAACTTGACGCGCGGTGGTAAGGTTCGCGTTAGCGTGGTCGATGGTGAGCTATCGATAGAATGCGAAGGTGCGACCGAAAAGGCATAGCAGCATTTCAATCAGCGAAGGTTGAGATCCACAAATGAACGCTGATGAACACAGACGCAAAGAATGCCAATATGCAAACCAATGCTTCCTTACGCTCTCTACGGCGTTGCAATTACGCTCAGCTTTGTCCTCGCCTGGGCCGCTTGTGCCTTGGATTCTAAACTGTCGGCGAGAACCGGCTACGGCCGGATCAATGGTTCGATCTTCAGCGGCTTATTTGGCACGGTAGACGATACGGCCTTTTTCCAAATCGTAGGGTGTCAGTTCAACAGTAACGGTATCGCCGGTCATGATGCGAATGTAGTGCTTTCGCATTTTTCCGGAGATATGGGCAGTCACAACGTGCCCGTTCTCGAGTTCAACTCGAAACATCGTGTTTGGCAGGGTCTCGATAACCTTGCCCTCCATCTGAATTGCTTCTTCTTTTGCCATTCATCCTCTCGTTTGCAACAAACGGTGGACATTATCGTTAATTTGGTCGCCAGCGCAAGCTTTTTGGTCTTAAAGCATTGTGCAGAACCGAAAACTGATTCTGGTTCCTGCAGCTGCGGATCAGCCTTGCCGCTGTTAAGTTTATGAAATTTATGGAATGCTTCCACGCAACTGGAACGCTTTGCTCCGGCGGTGGCTGACGTCACCGCGTTTGAGTCGCGCCAAAGCCTGACGGACTCGGATTGTCCGCGCGCGATCACGGGCCAGACAGTGCACTGGGTTGCTGCTGCGGTAGGAAGTGCAACGGATCGACCAGCACACCGTTCGCGATGACTGCAAAATGCAAATGTGCGCCCGTGACCCGGCCGGTCTGGCCAACAGCGCCGATAATATCACCACGGCGCAGCACATCACCCGGTTTGACGTCGATCCGGCTCAGATGGGCATACAGGCTGATCAGTCCTCGCCCATGATCAATGTAGACCATGTTGCCGCTGAAAAAAAAGTCGCCAGTTTCGATGACCGTGCCATCGGCGGTTGCCTTGATGTCGGTACCCTCGGGCGCTGCGATATCAAGGCCGCTGTGTGGATTGCGCTCTTGCTCGTTAAAGAACCGACGTAGCCCGAAAATACTGCTGATTCTTCCGGTAACCGGCCAGATAAAATCAACATCAGGATACGTCGCAGACCAGTGATTCTTGGCAACGCGTTTGCGTATGCGCTCTTCGGCGATGCGTTCCAAATCTTGCGTGTTCGGATTGACCTTGCGTTTGTTCCTGATCGTCAAACGCTGCTCCTGATATTTTTTCGCGTTGACAGTAACCGTGTTGACGGCGGTGTTTCCATCCTGCTGCCTGATCTTGAAGCTGTATTCACCGGGCTGAGCGCTCAGCGGGATGCCCGCCAGCGCAAACCAGGACTGCTGATGCTTGAAGACCGTGGTTTTCCGATCATCAAAAGTAATTCGGGTACCATCGGTGAAGTCATCGAGTTCCATGATCGCTATCCCGCCAGGCACCAATGCCTGCTGGGGCAGTGCGATCACGGACAATGGTGTGTTCATCAGTAACGCAGCGCAGGCGACTGTGGCCGGTAGCTTGAGAACGGGGATCATGTCTTTTTGAATAGCCAACTATTAGGCTTAGCATAGCACGTCGCGCGGCCAAGATGACCCGATCAGGTTATCGCTGCTGTGATAGGATGCGCCGTGGAGATCATCGTTGAAAAGCCAGAGCAACAAATCGCCCCTGTCCCGCAGGGCGGCTGCTGTCCGTCCGTTTTATGTGATGGACCTGCTCGCACGCGCCAAACAACTGGAATCCGAAGGCAGGTCGGTGTTGCATCTCGAGGTTGGCGAGCCGGATTTCCCGACGCCGCAACCGATCATCGATGCCGGTATTCTGGCATTGCGCAGACTGAAGACGCACTATACCGCAGCGGTCGGGTTGCCCGAGTTGCGCAAGTCGATTGCCGACTATTATCTTCAGAGATTCAATGTTCAAGTCGATGCGCATCGCGTGATCGTGACACCGGGTGCCTCCGGTGCGCTGCAATTGGCGTTGTCGGCGCTGGTTGATACCGGTGATAATGTGCTGCTCACCGATCCCGGATACCCGTGTAATCGAAACATGATCCGATTGCTCGGTGCTGATGCTCAGGTGGTACCGGTCGGGCCCGAGGCGCGCTTTCAAATGTCCGCTGAAGACATCGGGCAGTATTGGAACCGAAAGTCGGTTGCCGCGATGATTGCCAGTCCATCGAATCCGACGGGTACGGTCATTCAGCAACAGCAGTTATCGGAACTGATTGCGGCGGTTGCGGCAGTCGGTGGGCAGCTGATCGTCGATGAGATCTATCAGGGCCTGGTCTACACGGGTCGGGATTTCACCGCCCTGCAACTATCCAGCGACCTGTTCATTATCAACAGCTTCTCGAAGTACTTCGGGATGACCGGCTGGCGTCTGGGATGGATGGTCGTGCCGGACGCGTACGTCGATGCAATCGACCGTATTGCGCAAAACCTGTTCTTGGCGGCCCCGACCGTCGCACAATATGCTGCGCTGGCAGCTTTCGATCGAGCGTGTTTCAGTATCATGGATAATCGGGCCGCGGAATTCAGAGAAAGACGCGACTATCTGCTCCCAACCTTGCGTGAAATGGGTTTCGTGGTGCCTGTCGAGCCCGAGGGCGCTTTTTATATTTACGCTGACTGCAGTTCGATTACCGATGATTCATTCGCCTGGACCCACAGCCTGCTCGCGCAGGAAGCCGTGGCGGTCACGCCCGGTATCGACTTCGGCGAATACGAAGCCGCCAAGCATCTGCGCTTTGCGTACACGCGTCCGATAGACCAGCTCGAACGTGCTTGTTACCGGATTGCTCGCTTTATCAAGTAACGAGGTTCAGAGATGATTGGCAATGTCTTGAAAATGAGAGTTACTTTGGCCAGGCCGGTCGAGTACCAGTTGCCGCTAGATCAGGCAGCGATTGACATGAATGCTCAGATCGGCAGATCGATCAAGCTCAAATTTTTCGGCGAGATCGATTGCATAGCCTGCGGCAGGAAGACCAGCAAGAGCTACGCACAAGGCTATTGTTACCCCTGTTTTATCAGTCTTGCCGAATGCGATATGTGTATTGTCAAGCCGGAGACTTGCCACTATGAAGCCGGGACATGCCGGGATCCTGAATGGGCTCAACAACATTGCATGCAGCCCCACTTTGTGTATCTGGCCAACTCTTCCGGGATCAAGGTCGGCATCACGCGCGCTTCGCAGATACCGACCCGGTGGATAGATCAGGGTGCGAGCCAGGCGTTGCCGATCTTCAGGGTTGGCAGCCGCTACCAGTCCGGACTGCTCGAGGTCGCGCTAAAAAAATATGTTTCCGACAGGACAGACTGGCGCAAGATGCTCAAAGCGGAGCCGGAGCCCCGTGATCTGGCCTGGTTGCGCGATCAGCTGGTGGCACAGATCGGCGACCGCATTAGCGAATTGCAGGCGCAATTCGGCGACCAGAATATTCAATATTTATCTGACGAAGCGATGGTCGAGATTCGATATCCAGTCGATCGATATCCCGAGAAAGTAAGGTCGCACAACCTTGACAAAACACCTTTGGTCGAGGGGGTTTTGACCGGGATCAAGGGCCAGTATTTAATGCTCGATTCCGGTGTGCTGAATATTCGCAAATATTCCGGCTACAAACTTGATGTTGAGCTGAATTAAGCATTAAGCTTGCGCAGATTTTGACAGGAGAATTGCTATCAGCCTTCGAGAGGACATTGCCTGCGTTTTTGACCGGGATCCGGCAGCTCGAAATATCTTCGAGGTAATGACCAGTTATCCCGGTGTGCATGCCCTGCTGTTGCATCGACTGAATCATGCATTGTGGAATTCCGGTCTCAAATGGTTAGCGCGTTTTTTGTCGCACATCGCTCGCTGGCTGACAGGTATTGAGATCCACCCTGGTGCGCGGATCGGCCACCGTTTCTTCATTGATCACGGCATGGGCGTGGTAATTGGCGAGACGGCAGAAATCGGTGACGATTGTACGCTGTATCACGGCGTGACGCTGGGCGGAACCAGTTGGCAGAAAGGCAAACGCCACCCAACCTTGATGAACAACGTGGTGGTCGGCGCCGGGGCCAAGGTGCTTGGCCCGATCGTCGTGGGTAATGGTGTACGCATTGGCTCAAATGCCGTGATCACGCGGGATGTGCCCGATAATGGCACGGTTGTCGGTGTGCCTGGGCGCCTGGTACGTAAACACGATGGCAATGAAAGGCGAGCTGCTGAGAAACGCCATGCGACTGCCGAGAAACTGGGATTCGATGCCTACGGTGCGACCAGGGAAGCGCCCGACCCAGTTGCGACCGCGATCAACCGCATGCTGGACCATATCCACGTCATGGACGAGAAAATGCAGAGTATGTGCGTTGCGCTGAAGCAACTGGGCACCGAGATCGACGTTTCCAATTTGCCGGATCTTGGACCTTGCGAGATCCATTCAAGCGAGAGCAGCACCGAGGCGGAGCCCGAAAAAATCGAGGGGGAGTAGCCCACATTCCTACCCGGGCGGCGGAGAGTGCCGATCAGGCCTTGCTCTGCGGAGAGAAGCTCGCATGATCAGAAATTCAGTGTGTTTTTCAGGCATGCCCGCCCGCATGTTGCACGAAGGCGGACGAAGATCTTAGGGTGCGCCGTGCGCACCAGAACCTACCACTTATCGGAAAATTAGCGGTGCGCACGGCGCACCCTACGGTGTCGTCACTAAAACCGGAGCTATTGCGACGCGTTTCGCTGCAAAGCGACGCTTACGAACACCAATCCTGCGCCGGCTCCCGTGATCCTGGTGAGAAATGCGGGCTGATTGCGGAGAAATACTTGACAGGATTGGTCAAGTAAATAGTTGACCAAAATAGTAGGAATTAAGTAAAATTACGGAATTGACAGTGACAGGTACATTACTATGCGTCTTACCACAAAAGGTCGATATGCAGTCACGGCGGTGCTGGATTTAGCATTCCACGAGCAGAATGGCCCGGTCTCACTGGCGGCGATTTCTGACCGACAGTGCATTTCACTTTCCTATCTCGAACAGCTGTTTGCCCGCCTTCGTCGGCAGGGGATCGTGAAAAGCACCCGAGGTCCGGGCGGCGGCTATAGCTTGAACCGTGAAGCTGCGGATATCAGTGTCTCTGATGTGATCATGGCGGTGGATGAGAGCTGCCAGGTGGCGGGATGCGATGACAGCGATGGCTGTCAGGGCGATTATCAGTGTCTGACACATGATCTGTGGAACGAATTGAGCAATGAGATCAGGAGTTTCCTGGCGAGCATCTCACTGGCCGAGATGATGGCTAACAAAAAGGTGCAGAACGTATCCCTCAGACAGGATAGCGCACAGTCAAACGCTGCCTAGTCATGAGCGATCCGCACGTTACAAACCTGAATGCGTTCAGTACACCCAGAGCCGATGCGCAGGGCGTAGCCGCGGTCGTCGTCAACCTCCGGCCGGCGTCGGACGATACAGAAATCCAGTCAATCGGTGGCAACGCTTGCCATCGACATTCGAGGGGCAACTGACGTGAGCGAAGAACATCCCATTTTTCTGGACTATATGGCAACGACCCCAGTTGATGAGCGTGTTGCCGAGAAGATATGTGCCTGCCTGACGCGCGATGGAGTTTTTGGCAATCCTGCCTCGCGCAGCCATGCATTTGGCTGGGAGGCTGAAGCGGCGGTCGAGGAGGCTCGAAAACAGGTGGCCAATCTGGTTGGAGCCAACCCTAAAGAGATCATTTTCACTTCTGGTGCCACCGAGTCGGACAATCTCGCGATCAAGGGTGCGGCTCATTTTTATAAAAAGAAAGGTAACCACATCGTTACCTGCAAGACAGAGCACAAAGCGGTGCTCGACACCTGCCGCCACCTCGAACGCGAAGGCTACGAAGTGACCTATCTCGATCCAGAGCCCAATGGGTTGCTGGATCTGAACAAGTTTGAGCAGACTTTGCGCGACGATACCATTTTGGTTTCAATCATGCATGTCAATAATGAAATCGGTGTGATTCAGGACATCGCAGCAATCGGTGAGATTTGCCGGGATCGTAAGGTCCTTTTCCACGTCGACGCGGCGCAGAGTCCAGGTAAGGTGCCGATTAATCTCGACGAGCTGAAAGTGGATCTGATGAGCTTTTCGGCGCACAAGGTTTACGGACCGAAAGGGATTGGTGCGTTGTATGTGCAGAGAAAGCCGCGAGTCCGGCTCGAGGCACAAATGCACGGTGGCGGCCACGAAAGAGGTCTGCGTTCCGGAACACTGCCGACTCACCAAATCGTCGGTATGGGTGAGGCATTTCGTATTGCCAGCGAAGAAATGGGGCAAGAAGGCAAACGGCTCTTGTCGCTGAGAAGCCGACTCTGGGATGGCTTGAAAGAAATTGAAGAGGTCTATATCAACGGCGATCTGGAGCAACGTATTCCGGGCAATCTGAACGTCAGTTTCAACTATGTCGAGGGCGAAAGCCTCATGATGGCGCTCAAGGATTTGGCCATATCGTCCGGAAGTGCGTGTACGTCCGCATCTCTGGAGCCGAGTTATGTACTCAGGGCGCTAGGTAGAAATGACGAGCTCGCGCACAGTTCGATTCGCTTCAGTATCGGGCGCTTCACCACGGAGCAGGATATTGACTACACCATTGATCACGTAAAGACTGCAGTCGCGAAGCTGCGCGAACTTTCCCCGCTCTGGGATATGTACAAAGAAGGAATCGATCTTGATTCCATCGAATGGGCCGCGCACTGAGCGACAGGCTGGCAGGACAGGTCACGCCGTTAACAGTTTACTGGGATGACATGAGTGCAGGACTTCTTAAGCCTTCATGTCTACAGTTTTGAGATAGAGGTACGAGATGGCATACAGTGAAAAGGTGCTGGATCATTATGAAAATCCGCGAAACGTCGGTTCATTCAACAAGGATGCGCACGATGTAGGAACCGGCATGGTTGGCGCACCTGCATGCGGAGATGTGATGCGTTTGCAGATAAAAGTCAGCGACGATGGTGTGATCGAGGACGCAGTGTTCAAGACCTACGGCTGTGGTAGTGCGATTGCTTCAAGTTCGTTGTTGACAGAGTGGGTCAAAGGTAAGACGCTGGAGCAGGCTAGTCAAATCAAGAATACGGCGATCGCTGAGGAACTCGCTCTGCCACCCGTGAAGATTCATTGTTCGGTCCTGGCAGAAGACGCGATACATGCCGCGATCGACGACTACAGGAAGAAAAGTTCCTGATCCGAGCGGGGATGAATCATGGCCATTACGCTAACACAGGCTGCCGCCGACCGCGTCAACGGTTTTCTTACAAACAGAGGCAAAGGTATTGGTCTGCGTCTGGGTGTCAAGACCACCGGGTGCTCCGGCATGGCGTACGTGCTGGAGTTTGTCGACGAGCTACATCCGGATGACAAGGTTTTCGAGGACCACGGCGTGAAGGTCATCGTCGACGAGAAAAGCCTGGTTTACATCGATGGCACCGAGTTGGATTATGCCAAAGAAGGTTTGAACGAGGGCTTCAAATTCAATAATCCGAACGAGAAAGCCCAGTGCGGCTGTGGTGAGAGTTTTACCGTCTAAGTCCTTCAGCCTCTTGATCACGACAAAGAAACATCCTTGCATCTGATGACAGATGCCCTGCCGTCAAATTATTTCGCTTTGTTCGGGATACCGGTTTCCTACGACGTGGATCTGGCCAAGATTCAACAGCGCTACCGGGAGCTGCAGAAGGCTGTTCATCCGGACAGGTATTCCAGTGCCAGCGATCAGGAGCGGAGGATGTCGATGCAGCAGGCCTCATTGATCAATCAGGCGCTGCACACGCTCAAGCATCCGGTCGAGCGCGCGATGTACCTGATGCAGCTGAAGGATTCTCAGTTCTCAATGGATAATCAAACAACAATGGATACCGGGTTCCTGATGCAGCAACTCGAAATGCGCGAAAAGCTGGAAGCAATACGCTCGTATCAGGATCCAATCACCGAGCTGGAGAGCATGTCCGCACAGGTAAAGGCCGCGATACAGACCTTCGCTGAAGAATTCGGCGGGGCCTATCAGGCGGATGATATCGAGAGAGCAAAGGAGGCTTTGAGGAAGCTGCAATTCCTGCACAAGGTTGGGGCGGAAATTGCCGAGCTTATTGCCAGTATCGAAGATGAGTTAATGTAAATATGGCTTTACTACAGATTGCTGAGCCCGGACAATCGAGCTCGCCGCACGAGCACCGGGTAGCTGTCGGAATCGATCTCGGCACAACGAACTCTCTGGTCGCGACGGTACGCAGCGGTGAAGCTCGAACCTTAGCCGACCAAAACGGTGAGTTCATTTTGCCGTCTGTGGTCCATTACCGTGACGACGGTGTCGACGTCGGTGCCGTAGCGCTTGCGTCAGCGATCACGGACCCGATGAACACAATCGTTTCGGTAAAGCGGTTCATGGGCCGTGGCATCAGCGATCTACGCCTGCTGGGTGGGAAGCTGCCCTATCAGTTTGTCGATGAAGACAAAGCAGCACCGCGTATTCACACCCCTTACGGGAATGTCAGCGCTGTGGAAATTTCGGCGGAAATTCTGCGGGCGCTGAAGAAACGAGCTATCGAATCCCTGGGCGATGAATTGCAGGGTGTTGTGATTACGGTACCGGCTTATTTCGATGATGCTCAACGTCAGGCAACCAAGGATGCTGCGAGTCTGGCGGGTCTCAACGTCTTGCGGTTGTTGAATGAGCCGACGGCCGCGGCGGTGGCTTACGGTATGGATTCCGGTCAGGAAGGGATTATCGCGGTCTTTGATCTGGGTGGCGGTACTTTTGATATATCGATACTGCGGCTGCATCGTGGTGTATTCGAAGTGCTCGCAACGGGCGGCGATAGTGCGCTTGGTGGCGATGACTTTGACCATGCGATCGCCGAGTGGATACTGCGTCAGGCCGATCATCAGTCAGATCCAGATCCAGGTCTGGTCAGAGCCCTGATGAGTGTTTCAAAGGAAGCGAAAGAAGCACTGACGCAACGGGGCGAAACGCAAGTCAGCGTGGAGACGCCAGATCTATGTTGGCACGGCAAGCTGACGCGGGAGCAACTGGTTGCATTGATCGACCCGCTGGTGCGAAAGACGCTGATGTCCTGTCGACGGGCTTTGCGCGATGCTGGCGTTGACAAGAAGAGTATTTTGGACGTGGTGATGGTCGGTGGTAGCACCCGTGTGCCTTATGTGCGGGAAAAGGTCGGCGAGTTCTTCGAATGCAAACCATTGGTCAGCATCGATCCTGAAAAAGTCGTTGCCATCGGTGCCGCTTTGCAAGCCGATGTGCTCGTTGGTAACAAGCCCGATCATCAGATGCTGCTGCTGGATGTGATTCCGCTGTCATTGGGCATAGAAATCATGGGCGGTCTTGCGGAAAAGATAATTCATCGTAATACGCCGATTCCAGTGTCGCGCGCGCAGGAGTTCACGACGTATAAGGACGGCCAGACAGCAATGGCGCTCCATGTGGTGCAGGGTGAGCGTGAACTCGTGTCGGACTGCCGGTCGCTGGCCCGTTTTGAGTTGCGCGGCATACCGCCGCAGGTTGCCGGTGCACCACGGATCCGCGTGAC
>JARFQK010000309.1 GCA_029287815.1 Gammaproteobacteria bacterium | reverse complement strand
CACCGGCCAGGCTGGCGCGATCCGTCATGGCATCACGCGCGCATTGATCGAATACGACGAAGCGCTGCGCAAGGATCTTCGCAGAGCTGGATTCGTGACGCGCGATGCGCGGGAAGTCGAACGCAAGAAGGTTGGTCTGCGCAAAGCGCGTCGTGCAACCCAGTACTCGAAACGATAGCGCCAACAACGAATTACGTGAAATATCGTGCGAATGCGCGGTAAAGCCGGCCGCGGTACTCGTCCCTGATTACTCTTCCCTCGACAAAATGGGGAATCGTCTAACGGCAGGACAACGGACTCTGACTCCGTCAATCTAGGTTCGAATCCTAGTTCCCCAGCCACATACTGGCGCGCAAAGCATCATGCAATCGGGCGGTGAACGACGGTCCCAGCGCCTCGGTTCAGGACTGGCCCGCATTTCTCACCAGGATCACGGGAGAAAACCGGGCTCGGTCATAATCAGCAGTCCCAATCCTTTGAATATTTCAGGTAATGGTTTCTATTGTTCGGGCAAGCCTTTGAAAAAAAAACAATAAAAAAGAATCACAATGTGCTTGCAATTTCACAATATCTGAATATACTGCACCTATCCCTATGTCTGCGAGTTGTCGGCGCTGGCTGGGGTTACATTCGTACGTAATTGCTTGCTCACATAAGACCCGTTAAACGGGCGGTATAGTGTACAAGTCTGATTCTGTCGAATGGTTATTTGTAATCATAGCTATGATAATAAATTAACTAATGCAGGAGTCTTGCATAATGAAAAAATCTCTAATCGCAACTGCCGTTGGCGCAGGCATGCTGGCTGCCGGAGCCGCTCAAGCACAGCCTACTGTCTACGGTATTCTTAGTTTCAGTATCGATACTTACAATGATGCGCACTTCGCTGGCGATGGCGATGGCACCATCGTCAAAGCCGATTCGCCCGAAATGAAAAGCCAGACGTCGGCTATCGGTGTGAAGGGTTCGGAAGACCTCGGCGGCAATCTGAAGGCCATCTACAAGGCTGAGTTCAAGATCAAGCCGTTCGACGGCAACGAAGCCCTGGAACGTCGTGACATCTGGGCCGGCCTGAAAGGCGGCTGGGGTAAGGTTGCTTTCGGTACGATGAGCACCAACTACAAGCAGATGGGCGGCAAGCTCGACCCGCTGTACAAGACCGAGGCTGAAGCGCGTGGTATTCTGAACATGCAGTCGGATTTTCATAGCGGTGCCGGCACCGACGGCCAGGGTCGTCAGGAACAGACGCTGCAGTACACCACGCCGAAGATGGCTGGCTTTGAGCTCGTGGTGAACACCACGGTCTCTGCTGCAGACGCTGGCAACGCGACCGGTGTTGGCGCAGATGAAACCCTCGGTGCCGGCATCCGCTGGTCGAACAAGAGCTTCCTGGTGTTTGCTGACTATCTGGACCCGAACGCGCCGAGCACCGGTGCATTCGATGATGATTGTTATCCGGCCTGCGATCTTGACGAAAACATCTGGAAGGTCGGTGGTCAATGGACCGGCAAGGCTTTCCAGGTCAACGCTCAGTACGAAGGCACCAAGAAGCAAGCTGGTGGTGACTACGCGTACCTCAATGGTCTGTGGAACATCAACAAGAAAAACATCGTAACCGCGTCGGTCGGACAGCAGGACAAGATCTCGTCGGCATATTCGCTGGCATACGTCTACAAGTTCAGCAAGCTGACCAATGTCTATGCGGGTTATGGTTCTGTTGAATCGGATTCCTGCCAGGTCGATGCAGACGGAAACAGGGAATCTTGCAGCTACACCGGAACCGGTTTCTTCGATGATGCTGGAACCAACGCGGCGGACAAGGGCTCTGTGCTGACGCTGGGCTTCCGCAAGAGCTTCTAATGGCGTTTTGACCTGACCAGGTCAGAACCAATAAGGCTCGAAAAACGGGATCTTCGGATCCCGTTTTTTTTCGCCATCTTCGTGTCCGGCCCCCTTTCTTTCTAACCATCTCCCGTAGGAGCGGCTTTAGCCGCGAACAAGCCTGCAAATCGCGAGCAATTCGCGGCTAAAGCCGCTCCTACAGATGGATCAGCACAGTTCCTGTTGCGCGCGTCCTCGAAGACATAAGCCGGACTTCTATTCAATCCCTATCGCATTTATATCGAGAGAGCAGCGCTCAATGACTTCCTGAGCGCAGGCAGGTACAATCCCTGCCGGTAGAATACAAGAATCGAGGCGAGTGAGAGGTGAAGCAATGACCCAGGACGAAATGAAACAAAAGGCGGCCGAAGCGGCGCTGGAATATGTCGTGACCGATTCGATCGTCGGCGTCGGCACCGGCTCAACGGTCAATCACTTCATCGACCTGCTCGCAGGAATCAAACACAGGATCGAGGGCGCGGTGTCCAGTTCCGAGGCCTCCACCGAGCGCATGAAAAAGCACGGTATTCGTGTGTACGATCTGAATGAAGTCAATGAGCTGCCGGTCTACATCGATGGAGCCGATGAATCAGATCACTATCTGAACCTGATCAAAGGCGGTGGCGGCGCGTTGACGCGTGAAAAAATCATCGCCGGTGCCAGTGACAAGTTCGTCTGTATCGCCGATGAAACCAAACTGGTGGATGTGCTCGGCACGTTCCCGTTGCCGGTGGAAGTCATACCGATGGCGCGCAGTTTTATCGCGCGGGAGCTGGTCAAGCTGGGTGGCCGCCCGGTATGGCGGGACAACTTCGTCACGGATAACGGCAACATCATCCTGGATGTCCACGATTTCGAAATCATGGAACCGATCAAGATGGAAAACACGATCAACGCTATGCCGGGTGTGGTCACGGTTGGCATTTTCGCGAATCGTCCGGCCGATGTGTTGATCCTTGGTACACCGGACGGTGCGAAGACGGTGTATTCGAAGTAGAAAAGGCTCAACGCAAAGGCGCAAAGACGCAGAGGACGCGAAGGGTTCCAAGGTGTTTGCGAAAAGCGGAAGGAGTGTGCCGACGTTCGATTGATTTGGTAGGAGCGGCTTCAGCCGCGAACAAGGCTCGGGAACGCCAAAAAATTCGCGGCTGAAGCCGCTCCTACAGGGTGATCTTGAATAATTGATCCAACTGCCTGCCCCGCGTTTCTTGTTGATTTTATCTGTTATAGTCAATGTTCTTACCACGTGATCACTCCCAGACTGGCATGCAATGACCACCAAGTACATCAAGAAGATTCTCGAGGCGCACGTCTACGACGTTGCGGTTGAGACACCGCTGGAACAAGCGGTCAATCTGAGCAAACGCTTCGACAATCGCGTGCTGATGAAACGTGAGGATCTGCAGAGTGTTTTCTCCTTCAAGTGTCGCGGGGCTTACAACCGCATCTACCAGTTGATGAGGCAGAAAACGCTCAGTGGTGTGATCGCGGCTTCGGCAGGCAATCATGCTCAGGGCGTGGCCTTGGCGGCCTCCCGGCTGGGTGTCGATGCGACCATCGTGATGCCGAAAACCACGCCCGATATCAAGGTCAGGGCGGTCCAGGCCAGGGGTGGCAAAACGGTAC
>JARFQK010000284.1 GCA_029287815.1 Gammaproteobacteria bacterium | reverse complement strand
GGTGGTCGGCGCCGGGGTCGGCGAGGGCGAGTACGTCAACCGGGTGCAGGCGTTCAACAGCCGAAACGGTGAACCGGTTTCCGGGCAAGCCACCGCAACGGTGCGCGTGATACCCGATCCGACCTTCGATTGTTCCGATGTCATCGGCAAGGTATTCGATGACAGCAATATGAACGGCTATCAGGATCCGGGTGAAGCCGGAATACCGAGCGCACGCGTTGTGACTGCGCGTGGTCTTGAGGCCAAGTCGGATAAACACGGGCGTTTCCATATCACCTGTGCCGTGGTGCCGAATGAACTGCGTGGCTCCAACTTCATCCTGAAGCTGGATGAGCGCAGCCTGCCAACCGGCTATCGCTTGACCACCGAGAATCCACGTGTCGAGCGCGCTACCCGAGGCAAGATGCTGAAGTTCAACTTCGGCGCAGCGATACATCGTGTCGTCCGATTGGACATGGCCGATGCGGTGTTCGAGCCAGAATCGACGGAAATCCGTCCGCAGTGGTTGTCGCGCCTGAGTCTGTTGATGGAGAAACTGGTCGAGGCGCCCGCGGTCTTGCGTCTCGCATATCTGGCCGATGTCGAGGATGCTGCGCTGGTTGAAGACCGTATGAAAGCGACCCGAAAGGAGATTCAACGTCGCTGGCGTGACCTTGACTGCTGCTACACGCTGGAAATCGAGACCGAGATCTTCTGGCGTAGAGGTCGGCCTGCAGACAAGGGGGCATTCAAATGAAGCTGAATCGCCTTGTTTTCCTCGCTGCATTCCTGCTGCCGTCTGTGCATGCCGAATCCAATTTCAATGATACCCCGTCTGGTGTGACAGCGTTGCCGGCGTGGCAGCTGAGTTCGCATCCTGTCGGAGAAAATACCGAGAGGCAGCTGCCGCCAGACGAAGTGTTCACGCTTTGGGTACAGGATGAAACCCTGTTCAAGCCGCACGAAGAAGATCGCATCGAAATCGAGAAAGTGCTCGAGAAGCAATATGAGACGTTCAAACTGGAGAATGCCGTGCCGCCGATTGGCTTCCGTTCCGGAGAAGCCGAAATACCGCAGTCGGCGGTAACCAAGCTGCGCGAAGTGCTCAATACAATGAAGCATCGCGCGAATGTACGCGTGCACTTCGTTGGTCATACCGACAGCGATAAACTGAGTCCGGCGCTACGCACGCAATATAGTGACAATATCGGACTGTCGCGGGCCCGGGCAGAGATCGCGGCGGAGTTCTTTCAACGGGCGCTCGATCTGCCACCGGAATCGGTGACCTACGATGGCGTCGGCGATTTACAGCCGATTGCGTCGAATAACACCGAGGCCGGCAAGCGCCGGAATCGACGGGTCGAGGTGCAGGTCTGGTACGATGAAATCACCGAGAACGCGATTGACAAGGAAGTTGTCGTCAAAGCCGATAACTTGAATCGCATAAAAGTCTGCCGTGCTGAAACCGTTTGCAAACTGCAATACCGGGCAGGCAACGCTAGGCGCGCCCGCTTGAAAAACCTGGTCGAACCGCTGCGTCTCGAGGTGGGGCAGTCGCAAATGCCCGATGAATTCATTCGACAGATACACGAGGTGCTCGGAAACCTGCGCGACAAGTCCAATGTCGTCGTGCATTTCGTCGGCCATACGGACAATCTGCCGCTGACCGACGGAGCACAACGCATTTACCGTGATCACCTGGGCCTGTCGAAGGCGCGGGCGCGCCGTACCGCGCTGGCGATACAGGAAGCATTGGGGCTGCCGTACAATGCGGTCAGTTCAACCGGTAAGGGAGCGGTCTATCCGCTTGCGTCCAATGACACCGAGCAGGGAAGGATGCTGAACCGCCGTATCGAGGTCGAGTTCTGGCACGACGACCCGTTCCAGCAGTTCACCGCCGAGCCACAGTCTTGCCCCGAGTCCGAAACCGCCGAAATCATCACCCTGGCGTATGAACCACCCAGTGGGCCGATCAATGCGATTCGTTTTGTCGACGGCGAGCCGGTCATACCTCCCGGTTATGCCGCGCGCCTGAAGAAAATCATGGATGAAATTGCACACAAGTCCAATGTGCGCCTCGGCTTCACCGGCTACATCAGCAACGAACGCATGGACCGGCGCACTGCGATGGTTTACGGTGACGATATCGGTTTATCAACATCGCGTGCCCGACGCACCATGGAGATGATTCAGCAGGAACTTGGTCTGAACGATAAACAGGTCGAATACGAAGGACTGGGTTTTGTGCATTCCAAGGACGTTGCCAGCACCGGCTTTATCCAGTTCGACGGCTCGCGCGTCGAAGTGGCTGTGCTCTACGATGAACTTGCGGTCCTCGAAGAGAACGAGGGTCTGGATATCGAGCGTATCAACCGTGAGGCCGAGGCACACAATCCTTACGCACTGAACCTGATGCGTATCACGATCGACGGTGAACCGGAGCACGATCCATTCAAGAGTGTCGTAGATCTGCAACGGTGTACCGATGTCGAACTCGAAGAAGCCGACATCCAGTTTCGCTTTGACAATCTGGAATTGCGCCCGCGCCTGAACGTGACCGCCTGGCCGAACCGGGTTCGTTATCGGGATGACCCCGACACGCCGCTGGCGGAAAATACGATCAGCTTCCGCGTGTACTCCAATTACCCGAGCTTTATCGAACGTGCCGAGGTCCGCATTTTCGAGCAAGGTCAGTCGACCCAGGATGACCCTGTCGCGGTGGTTGAAGTCGATCAGAACAACTCGGCGGTCTGGGCTGCGGAGCTGGACGAGTTCACCGCACCGGTGATCAAGCTCGACTATCTGCTGCGCGTGTATGATAGCGACGGCAATTTCGATGAAACGCGTGTCTTACCGTTATGGCTGGTTGATCAACTCAACGAAGAGGAACTCGAGACGTTCACCGACGAAACCACCGCTGTGGAACAGCTGGTCGGTTACGGTGAAAACCATCTGATCAGACAAAGCATTCCCCTGATCGGCGGCACCGTGCTGGTCAATGGCAGCCAGATACCCGAAGGTCACAGCGTATGGTTGGCGGGTCGGCGTATCCCGGTCAGTGATGACGGCACCTTCGTCGCCGAAGAAATATTCGAAAAAGGCTATCAATCGGTTGAGGTCGCCGTGCTCGACGAGGCCGGCAATGGCGAACTGTATCTGCGTGAGATGCAGTTCAAGAAGAACGACTGGTTCTACGTCGGTATCGCCGATTTTACGATGGTCAAAGACAGCACCAACGGTCCTGCGGAACTGGTTACCGGTGATGAAAGCAGTTACGACAATGACCTGAATCTTGAAGGTCGCCTGGCTTATTACACCAATGGCAAGTTCGGTGACGACTGGCAGCTCGTGTCCAGTGCTGACACGCGTGAGGGGCCGGTTGACGAGCTGTTCACCAACTTCATCGAAAAAGATCCAAGAGCTTTGTTCCGCCGGGTCGATCCCGATCGGGCTTATCCGACGTTCGGCGATGATTCCACCGTTACTGAAAACGCGCCCACCTCTGGCAAGTTTTATTTGAAGCTGCGTAAGGATGACAGCTTCGGTATGTGGGGTAATTTCGTCATTAGCTATACCGACACCGATCTGGCGCAGATCGACAGAGGGCTCTATGGTGCCAACGGTTATTTTGTCAGCCCCGAAACGACCAGCTCCGGGGAGAACAAGGTCATGGTCGGAGGATTCGCGGCCGAGCCAGGAACCGTGTCCGGTCGTGATGAATATCGCGGTACCGGTGGTTCACTCTATTTCCTGCGTCACCAGGATATCCTGATCGGGTCCGAACGCGTGCGCATCGAAATCCGTGACAAGGACTCCGGTGTGGTTATCGGGGTCAAGAGCCTGACACCGGCTCTCGATTACGATATCGACTATATCCAGGGTCGCATTCTGTTGAGTGAGCCGCTGGCTTCAACCGCCGATGATGACTTGCTCGTGCAGGAGACTTCACTGAGTGGAAACCCGGTATTCCTGGTCGCGCGTTATGAGTACACCCCCGGATTCGAGGAAATTAATGACGTGGCTGTCGGTGGTCGCGCCCATTACTGGATCAATGACAAGGTAAAACTCGGCGTTACCGCCAGTCAGCAGGATGAAGGCGATAATGAAAACGCGCTGAGCGGCGTTGATCTGACCTTGCGCAAGAATGCGGGTACTTGGTTGAAAGCTGAATTCGCCAGCAGCGAAGGTGATGGCAATAGCGCGCTGGGTTCAAACGATGGCGGTTTCAGCTTCGATCCGCTGGACCAGGGCCTGAATCCCGACAATGAGGCCAATGCCTATCGGGTTGAAGCAAGCTCCAGACTGGACGAGATGTTCAAAGGCACCGCTGGCTCGGCAAGTGTTTATGTGCAGAACCGTGAGGCGGGCTATTCTGCTCCAGGCCAGCTTAGCTCGACCGATGTCAATCAGTATGGCGGTAAACTCAACATCACGCTGACGGAACGCACCCGCTTGAATGTGAAGGCGGACAGCCGTGAACAGGAAGATTCGCTGAGTGTGGCCGCAGTCGATGCGGACGCCGACTATGTGCTGAGTGAAAACTGGCGCCTGACCGCCGGCGGCCGGTTTGACAGCCGCGAAGACAATTCCGCAGAGGTGCCTGTGACCCAGAAGCAGGGTGATCGTTTCGATCTGGCCTTACAGGCGACCTTCGACTCGCGCAAGGACTGGACGGCTTATGGTTTCAGCCAGCTCACAGCCAATACCACAGGCAACCGTGAGGACAACAATCGCGTCGGTGCTGGCGGCCAGATCCGAGCCACGAAGAGGCTGAATCTGGATGGTGAACTGTCCTACGGCGATACCGGACCAGGGGCAAGACTGGGCTCCGATTATCTGATCTCTGACCGCAGCAGCATCTACTGGAATTACTCTCTGGTAAATGAGCGCACCGATAATGGTCTGCGATCACGCAGCGGCAATATGAACACCGGATTTCGCACGCGCTATTCGGATACTGCCAGTATCTATGGTGAGCAACGCTATTCCCATGGCGATGTGCCGACGGCCCTGACCCACGCGCTTGGCGTCGATCTCGCGCCGACCGACCGCTGGACCTATGGTGCCAGTATCGAGGTCGGCACTTTGTCAGATCAGAGCACCGGTGCGGAGACCGACCGCAAAGCAATCGGATTGACCCTGGGTTATACCCGTGCAGCGACATTGGGTGCAGCTGCGATCGAGTACCGGACCGACGATACCGAAGATTCCAGTGGCGCAACCAACAATCGTGTGACCTGGCTGTTCAAGAGTAACATTCAGCATCAGCTGGATCCCTCGTGGCGCCTTCTTGGCAAGTTGAATTTCTCGCATAGCGAGAGTTCACAGGGAGAATTCTATGATGGCAAGTTCACCGAAGCCGTATTCGGTTCTGGCTATCGTCCGGTCAGCAACGATCGCTGGAATACCTTGTTCAAGTACACCTACTTCTTCAACCTGCCCACGACAGACCAGGTGACTAATCAGTTGACGGCTGTCGATTTTATCCAGAAGAGTCATATTCTGTCGCTCGACACAATCTATGATTTGTCCAGGCGCTGGAGTCTGGGGGGCAAGTACGCGTATCGTCTCGGACAGGTCAGTCAGGACAGAGTCAACATCGAGTATTTTGACAGCACGGCCAGCCTGTATGTGTTACGCGCTGATTGGCACTTTGTTCACAAGTGGGATGCGCTGGTCGAAGCGCGCATGCTCGATTTACCAGAGGCCCAGGACAGGCGAAGCGGTACTTTGTGGGGCATTTATCGTCACGTCGGCAAGAACCTTAAGTTTGGTCTGGGTTATAACTTTGCCGACTTCTCGGATGATTTGACCGATCTTGATTACGACAGCCAGGGTTTCTTCATCAATCTCGTCGGCAAGATCTAACAGCAATGTTCTTAGCAGCTGACTTGGTTGATTCGCGCCGGGGCGCTGATTCATAGCTTGTTCCAGTTTATGCACCTTCTGGACTAAAGGAACGCCATTGGCTACCGATAAATGACAATACAACCATAATAACGCGATGCAAGACCGTGAGAGGCTTGCAATGAGGGTCTGGAATTGGAAAACGTAGAGCAGCCAGTCGATTACGGCTTTGAGTTCGTAGCGCAATTGTGTGAAGAACTCGATGAGAATAAGTTGGATCTCCCCACATTTCCCGACGTCGCTTTGCGTGTCAAGCGGGCACTTGCAGATCCGGACATTTCAGCCGATCAGATCGCGCGGGTGGTCGGCTCCGATCCGGTGTTCTCCGCTCGGCTATTGAAAGTCGCGAACTCCGCACTGATGAACAGCGCCGGCGCCCAGATCAAAGAGCTCAGGCTCGCGATCATGCGTCTCGGGTTCAACATGGCGTATAACATCGCCGTGTCGATCGCTGTTGAACAGCTGATGAAATCATGTAAAGCCGACCACCTGCACGCGCACTTCACGGATCTGCGGCATCACAGCGTCCAGGTAGCCGCATACGCCTATGTCATTGCCCGAAGATTCACAACAATCAATCCGGATGAGGCCATGTTGGCCGGCTTGTTGCACGACATCGGCAAGTATTACATATTGACAAAGTCCGGAGATCACCCGGAGCTGTTCGGTGCTTCCGATGCGCTGGGCACGATTCTCAAAGATTGGCACACTGCGATCGGTCGTAGCATTCTGGAGGCATGGAATTTCAGTGACGATATTGCGATGGCGGCGGATGAACACGAGTCGCTGGATCGAATGCACGTCGGTCCTGCCGACCTTACCGATGTTGTCCTGGTGGCCAACCTGTTTTCCCATCAGCAAAGCCTGGAGCAACTGGCAGAGCTGGATTGGGAGGCAATGCCGGCGCTGCGAAGGCTGCAACTGACTGCGGACGTCGCGCTTGCGGTGATCAGCGATTCGCAGCAGGAAATGCAGGCGATCGTTAATGCTCTGGAGAACTAGCCCGCATTTCTCACCAGGCGGGGAGAAATGCGGGCTAGAGAGTAATCACACGTAACAGGTCGGTGCCGCCGGCCTGCTGGTGATGGCCGGCGGTCACGATTACGATACTGCCGTGGCTAGCGTAAACCAGCTCCCTGGCTTCGCTCATCGCAAAATCGATCCGCGCGAGGTCGGACTGTTCGCCCTGATACAGCAGCGGGATCACTCCCCAGTTCATGCATAGCTTGCGCGCAACCAGTTGCGAGGACGTGATCGCGAGGATAGGACAGGCCGGCCGGTATTTCGAAACCAGACGCGCCGAGAAACCGGTCTCGGTCAGGCATAGTATGGCGGCGGCTCGCAGATTCGCCGCCATGCTGACCGATGCCTGAGCGACCGATTCGGTTATTACATTGGACGGATGGGGTTTGATCTTTTGCAGGTATCCGTACTCACTCAGGGCGGCTTCGGCACGCCTGGCGATGGTCGACAGAGTGCGCACAGCCTCCAGCGGATAGTTGCCGACAGCTGTTTCGCCTGACAGCATGACTGCGGAAGTGCCGTCGAGAATTGCGTTGGCGACATCGCTGGCCTCGGCGCGGGTGGGTTTCGGGTTGGTTTCCATCGATGCCAGCATCTGAGTTGCCGTAATGACCGGCTTGCCATTGCTGACGGTGGTGCGAATGATGTGCTTCTGCGTACTCGGTACATCGGCGAGAGGCAATTCCACGCCAAGATCACCGCGCGCAACCATAACACCGTCCGCCGCTTCGACGATTTCTTCCATGTTGGCGACACCTGCCCGGTTCTCGATTTTCGCAATGATCGGGATGGCCACTTCGCGCTCAGTGAGTATTTCGCGCATCTTGTGAATATCGTCGGCGTTCTGGATAAACGAGGCCGCGATATAATCGACATCATTTTGCGCCGCAAAGCCGAGTTCCTTGACGATGTCGTCACGGTTCTGCGGACTGACAGCACTGAGTGCAAGCTGGGTTTCGGGCAGGTTTACGCTCTTGGCGTGCCCCAGCCTGCCACCGTGGACGACACGACAGTGGATCACACCATCCTGCACTCCGGTGACCTCGAGTTCTATCGCGCCATCGTCAAGCAGGATCGGTGTTCCCTGTCGAACCTCTTCAAAAAGCTTCTGATAGGTAATCGATACGCCCGTGGCATCGCCAGGTCTATCTTCGGTATGTAGACAGAAGTTCTCGCCTGGCAAAAGTTTGACGGAATCGGACTGCAATGCTCCAGTCCGAATTTCGATACCGCGGGTATCGATCATGATTGCGATGTTTTTCTTCAGTTGGCTGGCCGCGGTGCGCAAGCGCGTAATCTGTTCCTGGTGGGCATCCAGCGTCCCGTGAGACAGATTGAGGCGCGCAACATTCATGCCGGCTTCGATCATTGACTTGAGCATGTCGGCAGACGAGCAGGCAGGTCCGATTGTCGCGACGATCTTGGTTTTCCTGACGTATGATGGGGTTAACGGCGTGCTGCTCATGGCTGTGGTTTCCTGAATATCTCGTTGGCATTGGGTTCGATCTGCGATAGTGTACCTTATCTGCTGAGGCTGGACAGTGGCGTCAGACATGCGGGCTAGCCGTCACCGCTAGAATAGACTAATGTTAACCCTCAACCCATAGGAGGTGAATCATGGCCAGAGCTTTGTCGGTGTTTTTTGGCGTGCGGCCGTTATTGTTGCTTTGTTTGATCTGTGCCGGTACGGTCAATGCGGAGGAATCCAGCGGCCCCGATGATGATATGATCAAGGTCGTCTATCATGCAGACTTCAGTGACCCGAGACGCTTCAGCGCGATGTTGACCAGTATCAATAACATGGTGACCTTTTATCAGAATGAACTGATGGATTACGATGTCAGAATCGTATTCGTATCGCACGGTATTCGCTTTCTGACCGATGACCGGCTCGAAGACACGCCTTTCAAGAGTGATGCCGCACTCGAAGACCGTCGAGAGAATCTGAAAGGGCGTCTGCTTTCTTTGCAGGATGTTCAGGATGTCAAGCTGGAGCTGTGCGACATCACCCGTTCGCAAATCAATCTGCAAAAAGACAAGCTTTACGAGGGTGTGGAAGGGGTGCGTTCAGGCGTCGTCAGAATTGCCGATCTGCAACGCAAGGGTTTTGCCTATATCAAGGTGGAGTGAGTTCGCTGGAGCTGTTTGCTACTTTCCTGCTCACTCGTCGTTGGTGTTTTTGCGCGATGCGATTTTTGATTTACCGCAGAGGCGTGGAGGCGCAGAGAATGCTTTGTGTTGTGGTAGGAGCGACTTCCGTCGCGAGCATCAGCAATTCGCGACTAAAGTCGCTCCTACGGCTCATTCGGGTCGCAATAATGGTGAGCGAAAAAACGCAAATATTAAACTCTGCGCCTCCGCGTCTCGGCGGTAAAAAAAGCTTCTTCCCGCCTCGTGCGACATCCGGGATCAAACGCTTGCGCCGCCCCCGAGGATGTGATTCCATAGCTGATCTGATGCAATTACCCCGTATTTCACGACATGAAAAGTCTCTGGTCCGACTCCGACGCAAAAGCCTTCGAACCTGACCCACTGGAGCTCAGAGCCTACACTTCGAGGCTGCTCGGCCAGAACGCCGACCTGGTGCTGCACGGTGGAGGCAACACCTCGGTGAAGGTCACCGCAAAGAACCTGTTTGGTGATGATGAAGAGATTCTCTATGTGAAAGGCAGCGGTTGGGATCTGGGGGCGATTGAAGCCGCAGGTTTTGCGCCAGTACGCCTGGATGTACTCCGGTTCATGGCGGGGCTGGATCAGTTGAGTGATGGCGAGATGGTCCGTATGCAGCGTGCGGCAATGACTGATCCTTATGCGCCAAACCCGTCTGTCGAAGCGGTATTGCACGCAATCATACCGTACAAATTCGTCGATCATACCCATGCGGATGCCGTCGTGACGATTTCCAACACACCCGATGGTGAGGCAACGATCCGGAAGATCTATGGCGACCGGTTGTTGTTGATACCCTATGTGATGCCGGGCTTCATCCTCGCAAAAACCGTCTACGATATGACCCGCGATATTGACTGGGCGCGCTATGACGGTATGGTGCTAATGAACCATGGCGTATTCAGCTTCGACGACGATGCGAAACGCAGCTATCAGAAGATGATCGATATTGTCACGATGGCTGAGCGCTATATCGCGTCCGAAACGTCCCTGAAATCGAACGCCGTTGCCCGGACTGAAGCCGATTTGCTGGTGCTGGCCAAAGTCAGGAGGCAGGTTGCAGAGCAGAGAGGAAAAGCGGTTTATGCGCTGCTGGACGATGCTGAGCCAGCGCACGGCTTCGCTTGTCTTCCCGATGTCGATTCCATTGCCTGTCGCGGACCGCTGACGCCCGACCATATCATACGGACAAAACAGATGCCGCTGATTTTCGATGATCGTGCTGTCACTGATGGTAATCCGGTAGACAGCTTTGCCGCGGCTTACCAGGACTACTTTGACAGAAATTCGGGCGGCGAGCAGCAGTGCCTGGATAAGGCGCCACGTTGGGCAGTCTGGAAACAGCGTGGTCTGATTTCATTCGGGACAAGCCTGCCAGAAGCGGGCATCATTGCCGATATCAGCCAACATACGATCAAAGCGATACAGTTGGCGGAGCAGCTTGGTGGCTGGCGTGCCTTGCCAGAAAAAGACCTGTTTGAAGTCGAGTATTGGGAACTCGAACAGGCCAAACTGAAGACTAGGAAAATCAGCCCCGAACTGCAGGGCAGGATCGCACTGGTGACGGGTGCTGCCAGTGGTATCGGTAAGGCCTGCGTGGAGGAGCTGCTCGTGAGCGGTGCGGCAGTGGCGGCACTGGATGTCAAACCATCAGTGAATGATATGTACCGCGGTCAGCGAGTGTTGGGTATCGTTTGTGACGTCACTGACGATGCGGTTCTGCAGCGCTCGGTTGAACAGGCAGTCAGGCATTTCGGTGGTCTTGATATCGTTGTCGGCAATGCCGGCGTCTTCTCCGCCAGTCAAAATATCGAACAATTGCAGGACGATGCCTGGGACGAGGCGTTGGCGGTCAACGTGACCAGTCATCAGCGCTTGATGAAATACAGCATACCTTTTCTGCGCCATGGGATCGATCCAGCCATCATCATCGTTGGCTCAAAGAATGTCCCAGCGCCTGGTCCCGGTGCTGCAGCTTATTCGGCATCGAAGGCCGCGTTGACGCAGCTGGCGCGTATTGCGGCGCTGGAACTCGGCAGGGACGGAATTCGAGTGAACTGCATTCACCCCAACGCGGTATTCGATACCGGCGTTTGGACGCAGGACGTGCTGGAAAGCCGCGCGAAAAGCTACGGTATGAGTGTCGATGAATACAAGACGCGCAATATACTGCGCTCCAGTGTCAGTTCGCAGGACGTCGCGGCGATGGTCTGTGCAATGGCCGGTAAAACCTTCGCCAAGACGACAGGTGCACAGGTGCCGGTGGACGGTGGCAACGAACGGGTGATCTAGGCAGGTTAGAAAAAACGCAAGGTCTTTTCAATCAGCAGGTAGCTGAATAGCAGCACGGATATGGTGATCAAAACGTTGGTTAGCACGCTGTTGGTGTACTGCTTCAGCCAGTCGCGCCGGTTGTTCATGTACATGAGCAGTACGGCCAGGAAAGGCAAGAAGAATGCGCCAGTGACAGCATAGATCACAACGATCCATACTGGCTTGCCAAAGAGCAGCAACATCATCGGTGGTACCGCGAGATACAGCAGATAGAGGCGATAGTAAGCTGTTTTCGTATAAGGTATGCCGGTTGTGTCGCTCGCGCTGCGCGTCCTTGCAGTCATGAAATCGGTGAACAAGTAAGGCACACCGTCCCAGACGCCGATCATCGAGCTGAAAACAGCACCCCAGAAACCGATCAGAAAAAGCCATTTACCATACGTGCCGATGCTGGCCTCCAGATGATTGGCCACTGCCAGGATCATTTCGCCGCCTTCGATGACATCGGGCTGCACTCCCGCGGCTATGATCATCACCGCGAGCCCGAAGAGGCCGGTCAGAATATAGGCGACGGCCAGGTCGATTCGGCACTGTGTGAGGTACTGGCTGCCATTCCACTGTTTCTCCCGTATCCAGTAGCCGTAACTCATCACGGTCACGCTACCGCCTACGCCACCGATTACGCCGAGCACGAAGACGATGGATCCCTCGGGTAATGATGGCACGAAAATACCTGTTAGCAACGCATCGGCTGATGGTAGCAACACGATTGCGCAGATCATTACGACGCCAAACATCAACGCGATCAACAGCTTCATAATGCGTTCTATGTGCCGATAGGCGCCACGCCAGACGATGACAGCTGCAACGATCGAATGGACCAAACCCCAAAGCTCGACGGAAACGGATGGAATCAGGGCATGCGCGGCAAGCCCTGCCGCCGAGATCAGCGCACCGGCGACGATGAACGACCAGAGCAGCAGGTAAGCGAGGAAGTATATCGACACGAAACGCGGCAGTCGCCAGATCCAGCCTTCCAGCAGCGTTGTACCTGTTACGAGTTGCCAACGGGCAAGGTTCTCGTTGATCACAAATTTGATGATCGCCCCGACTACCGCGGCCCAAAGTATGGTCGTCCCATAGCGTGCGCCTGAAACCGAAGCGGCGATCAGGTCACCGGCACCAACACCTGTCGCTGCGATGATGATGCCCGGCCCGATGGTTTTCAATTCGTTCAGTTTCATCGTGTTGATTGATTTATTGCCGTAACGGTCAGGGCGTCGGTTCGAAATTTTGTAAGTTGATCTGCCAGCACGGCGGTGATCAGTCTGGCTTTGCAGCGACAGCTGGTGCTCTCATTGATAGTCAGTCTCACCCATGATGCTTGCCAGGTTCGCCGGTCTTTTTCAGGTTCAGCGGCGGCTTCATCATCGCAGCATTAGTCGTCGTAACAATTTCAGCCAACGGAAGTTGTATCCAGAATGTGCTGCCTTTTCCCGGCTCGCTTTCCACGCCCGTACTGCCTTGCATCAGCTCGACCAGTTTCCTTGTCAAGGCGAGTCCGATACCCGTGCCCTCGACGATCTGTCTTGAATCGAGGCGCTGAAACGGTTCGAACAGCAGATGCTGCTTATCGAGCGGTACGCCGGGGCCATTGTCTATGACTTCAATGCGTAGCTGTCGGTCCGGCTGAACTTTGTAGTCAAGGATGACCACGCCATGTTCGAAACCGTATTTGATTGCGTTGGTAATCAAGTTGATCAGCACCTGCTTGAGTCGAAGGGTATCAGCCTGCAGGGCATAATGACATTCATCCGGAATCCGGTTGGTCAGTGCGATGTCCTTATCCCTGGCCAGCGGTGCTGTGAGTGTGAAACAATCGTTCACAACGTCTGACAAATCGATATTTTCAATCGAGATCTCGAGTTTGTTGTTGTCGATGCGTGCCAGATCCAGTACCTCATTGATCAGCTCGAGCAAATGCTCCCCGGCCCTCTTTATTTTGTCGATATTGCCCTGTTGTCGCGGAGTCAACGCGTCGGACTGCAGCTGCAAAATCTGGCTGAATCCTAGAATCGCATGCAAAGGCGTTCGTAATTCATGACTCATTCGCGAAAGAAAAGCCGTCTTCGCCTCGTTGGATTCTTCCGCCTGCTCTTTGGCCGCTATCAGCTCGGACTGGACCTTGTTGATGTTTTGCTGCATGCGTTGCAGCGACAGCAGCAGTTGATTGGTCTCGGTTGTCGCGTAGCCAATGTCGCAAGAGCTGTCTGTATTACCTTGCGAAATGTCCTCGGCCAAGGCGATTCCCCTCTTGATCGGCGAGATGATCAATCGGTTGGACAAATGGTAGACCGCCAGCAGAAACGCGCATATCACTAACAACACGAACAAAGCCATTGACAGCTCGAATCGTTGCATTTCCAGTCTGATCTGATCGTGGCTGTCATGACGCGATCGCTCCAGGGACCCGATCAGTTCGGTATTTCGCTGCACCGGATCTGAGTTAACGCCCTCGAGAACTGCATCGGCCGCAACTTGGGGTTCGAGGAAGTTCTCGTTGTAGGCACGTAATGCGCGACGATAGAGTTGGCCCACCTGGTAAAATTCCTGATCGAAGGCGCGCAAAGCGGCCATCGACGCGTGGTCTGCTTCGAGTTCCCGGCCGAGCGCCTCACTGACAGACTGAATACGGCGTTCCAGTTCATAAAAGTCACCCAGATGAGTCTGGTAGCTTTGGGGATTGTGGCCCCGAAGCAGAATGTTTCTCCATGTTTGTTCATACTGCTGATACAGAAAGCGCAGGTTTTCGGCGCTTCGTATTTGTGAGACATGGCGGTCGTAGACCTGCTCGCGCTGTTCCAAAGCAAAGCGGTAGGTATAGGATGTCACGCCCAGCAAGGCGCAGAAAACAACTGCTGTTGCCGTGATGAGCACCGCCGCGAGGGTTCGCACACCGGGGGAGAATCGCCGTGCAGGTAGCGTCGTTCGACGGTCAGGTTGCGTATCAATCACAGATCACCTGCTGGTGTGTAAAGCTGCTGATCATCAACCCTGAGGTTCTGAATAATATCCCGACCGCGCTTTGATGTCATCCAAGCGATGAATTGCTTCGCGCCCTCATGGTTGATCGATGGGTGCAGTGCTGGGTTGACCGCAATGATGTGATAGGGATTGTCGAGCAGGGCGTCGCCCTCGAATAATGCTTTCAAACCGAGCTCTGCGCTCATCGCAAGCCAGGTGCCTCTGTCGACCAGGACATAAGCGCTCATTTTATCAGCATAGGACAGGGTCTTGCCCATGCCGTAGCCATACTCGATGTACCACTTGCCGTAGGGAACAATGTTTGCGCGCTCCCATATTTCAAGTTCCTTCCTATGTGTGCCACTGTCATCACCGCGCGAGATGAAGCGTGCCTTTTGGTCAGCCAGCGCGTTGAACGCGCTAACCGCATCCAGCTGGCCTGTCACACCGGCCGGATCGTCTTCGGGGCCTGCGATCAGGTAGGCATCGTTCATCAGCGGGGTTCGGCTCAGGCCGTGTCCCGCGCGCATGAATTTCTGCTCGGCTTCAGGCGAATGCACGATCAGCACATCGACATTGCCTTCCACCGCACAACGCAGCGCTCGGCCCGTCCCAAAAGACAAGATTTCCAGCGAGTGTTGTGTATCAGCTTCGAAAGCGGTTTCAATTTCGTGGAGCAAGCCGGAACTGAGAATCGATGTGGTTGCAGCCAGGCGAATGGTGCCCTTGTTCTCGGCGGCAACGCCGCCAACACACTTGATGCCGAGAACACAAAGCAGACAAAAGGACAGGTAGTCGCGTGTTTTCATTGTTGTTTTTTGCGATCATAGCAAATTACGCTCGTGCTTCAGTCGCGTAAAAATAGCCCCCAAGCTACGTCGTCTCGCGATTGTTCGAGCGATAGTGGCAAAAGTAACACAGAATCGGCCATCAGATCTACCTGGGCCGAGACATGCGCGCGCAGCAGGCCGACCTCAGTTGTGTTATCTAAGGAAGCTCTGAGTAATTCATCCCTGAATTATTCAGAGCACGGGAAACAAAAAATCCGATTTTCTGTTTCCCTAAAACGAAGGGCAGCGGATTGAACGTGAGCGGTGGTGATCAGCGAGGATAGGGCGGCTGCGCAAGTCAGTGTTAATATGGGTGTTTGCTGCTAGTGAAAATGGAGAATAGGGCCGATGTTCATCAGTGTGCTCGAGCTGTTCAAGATCGGGATTGGTCCGTCAAGCTCGCACACGATGGGGCCGATGATCGCAGCACGAGATTTTATTGACCGCGCTGCTGCTTATATCGCGGGCCGACAATTGTCACCGGGCGTGTCGGTTCGGTGTATTCTGAAAGGCTCACTGGCGTTCACCGGCAGGGGGCATCGAACTGACTGCGCAGTTACTTTGGGCTTGCATGGCTACACTCCCGATGCCCTTGCGGATGAAGATCTCGAGAGTTTGATCAACTTCGTCAACCAGGCACGCGCCATCGCGGTAAACGACGGCCAGCACATCGTTTTTTCACCAGCACGCGACATCGTCTTTGATCAATCCGAAACGCTAACACAGCACCCGAATGGCATGGTATTCGAGATGTTGAGCCAGGATGGGGATGTCTTGATTTCCGAGACTTACTTCTCTATCGGTGGTGGCTTCATCAGCACGGCGGCCGAGATCAAGCAGGTGGTTGCACCGCTGAAAATGGCATCATCGAATGCCTGTCCTTACCCGTTCGATTCGGCCAACTCGATGCTGACGATGTCGATCGAAAGTGGCAGAACCATCGCTGAAATGAAGCGTGTCAATGAGCTTGAATATCTGTCAGAACAGGCGCTCAACGATGGACTGGATGCTATCTGGGCGGCAATGCAACGCTGCGTCAATAATGGGCTGGCTGCCGAGGGCGTCCTGCCTGGCGGGCTTGGTTTACCGCGGCGGGCGAAGCACCTGTATCAGCAGCTCCGCGATCAGCCCGAGCACGCGTCGGTGAATGATTGGCTGTGTGCTTACGCGATGGCCGTGAACGAGGAAAATGCGGCCGGCCACATGGTGGTCACTGCACCGACAAACGGAGCCGCAGGCGTAATCCCGGCAGTGCTGTATTACTTCATTGCTCACGAACACGGTGGGCCCGAGCATATTCGTGAGTTTCTGCTGAGCGCCAGCGCGATCGGCGGGATTATCAAACATCGCAGCTCGATTTCGGGCGCCGAAGTCGGCTGCCAGGGTGAAGTGGGTTCGGCAGCATCGATGGCCGCTGCAGGCTTGTGTGCGGTTCGTGGTGGCAGCACAGAGGAAATCGAGAATGCGGCTGAGATTGCGCTGGAGCATCATCTTGGGATGACCTGTGATCCAGTCAAAGGTTTGGTGCAGGTGCCATGCATCGAACGCAACGGCTTCGGCGCGATCAAGGCTTATGCTGCCGCCTCGCTGGCTATTCGCGGTGGTGGCCGGCACTTCATGCCGCTGGATAGCTGTATCGCCGCGATGAAACAAACCGGTCTGGAAATGTCAGCAAAGTTCAAGGAAACTTCTCTGGGCGGCCTGGCCGTTAGCCTTACTGAGTGTTGAAAAAATGCATGTATGTGTGACAATGCCATTGGTTCCACTGGGTTGCAAAGTCTGCAAGGACTTTGCTCAGGCGGGGCAATGCAAGACAGGAAACGCGAAATGACAAGACAGCAACTGGCTCGAATACTTGGCTATTCCGGTCTGATCCCGTTCATCGTATTCAGCATTGCGACCTGGACTAGCTTGCCTTTTGTTCATGAACCACATTGGATTCTGTCGACCTACGCGGCTGTGATTCTATCATTCATGGGCGCCGTTCATTGGGGCGTCGCGATGTCGAGGGACAGCGATGTTGCCCGCTTGGAGCTCGGTTTCAGCGTGGTGCCTGCGTTATTGGGCTGGCTTGCCTTATTGCTGCCCGCGCCGTTTACCTACGCCGTCTTGATTGTCTCCTTTGCGGCGCTGTACTTCGCCGATGGCTATATCAGCAGAAAAGGTTTGCTGCCTGGCTGGTATCTGCCGATGCGTCGAGTGCTGACGTCGATAGTGCTGTTTTGTCTTGTTGGCGCGGCGCTGGCAATGATCGTGCTGACATGAACTTTACCCAGGATCAAATGAGATCTTGGGGCCGGTCCCAGCGGGTGGGTGGTGAACCGCTGCAACGGTTTGGCTGAGAAATGCAGGTCAGCCCGCATTTCTCACCAGGCGGCGTCGAGTACTGAGAACGCAACGGCCGGTTTGATGTAACTCTGATGATCTTAAATACATTGTGTTATTCAGCCATGCCTATCACGGTTCAGGCTGGTCTTCGTGTTCGTAAGCTTGCTCTTCACTCAAACCGTAGCTATGGCTACGCTTTTCGCTCCAGAGCGGCGCTTACGAACACCAGCCCGCCTGTCTTACCAGCGGACGAGATGATCGCGCTGAGATTTGGGTCCACAAAGGATTTTGCGAAGGAGCGGAATAACCGAGTGTATTTCCGACTGAGCAAAATGCTTTGTGGATTCAAAGATCAAGTGAGGGCTCGTCCATCTGG